>JAAFHO010000618.1 GCA_013297575.1 Chitinophagales bacterium | reverse complement strand
GCGGCCATTTCTACCAATTGCCGTGTGTACGTGCCAAACGGATAGGCGAGTGCCGGCACGGGTTGCCCGGTGGTTTTTTCCAAAAAATCTTTGCAATATTTCAATTCGAGGCGGGCTTCTTCGGGTGAAAGGTACGCCAAATCCTGGTGGGTATGCCCGTGCGCGCCAATGGTCACCCGCGGATTGGCGGCCATTTCTCGGATTTCGGCGGAGGCCAGCAATTCCCAATACGTCGTCCAGTGTTCGGCTTTGTTCCAAGCGCCCGCGTTGAGCAAAGCCGTTTCCATCGCCTGCACAAACGACCAGGGCGAATACCGCGCCCAATCCACCAATTTACGACCATTTTCATCCGCGAAATACTGAGTATGCCGCCACGTTTTTTTGGTAAACCGCCGACCACCAATTTCAATCGTTGCCGGTGCCAGCCGAGTGGCCACGTCCAAAAAATCCATCCAAAGCCATTCGGCATCGCGGCCGGCGGCGGAGGTCAGGAAAAAGGTAGCGGGAGCCGCGTATTTATCCAAAACAGGCACCGCGTACTGCCGGTTGTTCCGCTGACCATCGTCGAAGGTAATGGCCACGGCAAACTGGTTTTGATCAAAATTCCCGGAAAAATAATCGGATAAAGCAACAATATGCGCGTTTTCCGACAAAAAACGCACCTGTTCTTCAAAGCGGGCGGCGGAAAGAAAACGACCGTTCAGGGCTGTTTCGCCCCGTTGATCCAAACCGTGGTACACCAAAATCCGTTGCCCCGGCGCAGCCAACACCGAACGCATTTGCCGCCAGCCCAGGGCAAAAAAGGCGTCGTTGGACCATAGCGAGATGCGTTGGGCGATTTTGGCGGAAAGGCTAGACCAAGTGAACATGTGGCAAATGTAGGTGATAAAATTTTATAGGAGGGATTTGCAATACCGATATTTCAATAAAACATGGTAATGGAGAGTGTTCAAATTTCTGTGTCAAGTGAAAAAATAAATACTTTTCACTAATTTTGCACAGCATATAGAACGAAAAAACAGCCAAAGCAATATGACTAAATTAAATACTATCCCAACAATTGAATTCAAAACAGCGGAAGCATTTGAAACTTGGCTCGAAAAGAATCATGATAACTCGAATGGGTTTTGGCTTAAGATATTCAAGAAAAATTCCGGAATAAAGACCATCAGTTATGCAGAAGCACTTGATGTAGCGCTTTGCTACGGTTGGATTGATGGTCAAAAACAAGCATTTGACGAACAAGCCTGGCTCCAAAAGTTTTGTCCCCGAACACCAAAAAGTATTTGGTCCAAAATAAATATTGGACATGTCGAAAGATTAATCAATGAAGGCAGAATGAAACCCGCAGGATTAAATGCTATCGAAAAAGCCAAGACAAATGGTAATTGGGAAAAGGCATACGATTCTTCCAGCACAATGACGATACCCGAAGACTTTCTAAATGAACTTAGCAAAAACAAAGCAGCAGAAGCGTTTTTTATGGGTCTTAATAAGTCCAATCTTTTCTCCATTGGATTTCGTCTTCAGACCGCAAAAAAACAAGAGACAAGAGACAAGCGCATGAAAGAAATCATTGAAATGCTGGCAAAAGGTGAGAAATTCCAATAAATAACTGAGCTTAGTGGTGACAATTATTTGGAAAATGTCAGCCGCTGATCGAGTAGGGAGAGGCGGCGAAAGCAGCCATAGTTCTCTTACATCAACTGTGTACCGACCATACGGCGGGCAGCGGTTCATGCAACTATACTTCGATGAACTCAGTAACCATACTTCGATGAACTCAGTAACCATACTTCGATGAACTCGGTAATCCTAGATAACACCCTTTCCGCTTACTACACGCCACGTTGCCTAAGCGTGAAAAAAACTTTCATCACTTAAGTTTTGCCAATTCAATACAAATTATTATGTTTGCAGCGAATTTCGATCGAAACACCATTTTGGGTACACAAATAATATACGAAAATGTTTCCTAAACGTCGCGCAATCGTACATCCAAACGTTATAAATATTTATTGCATTTATAGAATTACACAAATAAAAATATTTCATTCTATCTCCCACAGGGCCTTAGTTATGGTCTTTTTTATATTTTTACAACAAACAGAATCAAACGCCCAAAGCATCCTAGCCATGCTTGGTACGAGTACGAATAATTTTAACATCTAATTTTACTTTTTATGAAAAAAATCTTAGCAAAAATAGCACTTTTGTTCAAAAATCTTAGTTTTCTTTATCGCCTAATTGGTATTTTCGTTGCTGGATACTTGGTATTTGGCATGGCAATTCCTGACATCAGATTTAATATTTCAACTGGGAAAGCAATAGAAATGACGCTTGACCAACTGCTAACAACACCTGCCGATGATATTCCTAGGTATTTAAAAATTAAAGATGCTGTGGTTCCATCTAGTTCTTATGTGGAGATCAGAAGTGGCAAAAGCAACGCTTTGACAACTATTTATTATCCTGTTTATTCAAGTGACGACGTTACAATAGACATTGAGGATCTTAATAATGGTTTAAGTAATGATACCCTGAAAGGTGTTGTTGATTCAACAGAACTTATTGCTTTGATGAAAAAATCATATAGCGTAAATTCAAAATTAGTCATTCACGATTCCAACGTAAAAGATGCTGATTTAGGAAGTACAGGTACATATTTTAGTAATCCTAAATTCACCATCGAGGGAAAATATGACGGTGAAAAACTAAACGGAATTATATTAAATTTATTTAAGGAATCGGGTTTGAACGTAAGCCCTGAAGCAATTGTATTAAGCAGAGGAGATACTGGAATGAGCACTAATGGAGCAGTCATGTTGGTGATCTTTGGGTTATTAACGATGCTTATTGGAGTATCATCCTTTATTCCAGAAGCCACTTTGAGAACTTGGTTATAATTTAGATGTACCGCATTTTGACAGTTTTACAAGTTTTTTGCGGCTAATCTACCCCTAAAAAATATTGTCACAAAAAAACGATAAAATTAAATTGCAAATCATTAATTTTTCACCTCCATATCTAATAACAAAACATCTTTTATCATGAAAATTTCCTTACTCAACAGCGCACAGCACATCATTACTACAGTCTTTTTTACTTGCTTCATCACTTACGCAGAACTTCATGCACAAGCACCCGGCATTGCCTGGCAGAACACCATCGGCGGAAATGGCAATGACTTTTTACGCTCCATTCAACAAACCCCAGACGGCGGGTACATTTTGGGAGGGTTCTCGTCCTCCAATATTTCCGGCGACAAAACCGAAAACAAGAAAGGCGGTCCGGATTATTGGGTCGTCAAATTGGATGCCAGCGGAAATATCCAATGGGAGAAAACCATCGGCGGAAATGGCGCTGATTATTTATCCTCCATTCAACAAACTGCGGACGGCGGGTACATTTTGGGCGGGGACTCGAATTCCAATATTTCCGGCGACAAAACCGAAAACGATCAAGGCGATGATGATTGTTGGGTCGTTAAATTGGATGCCAGCGGTAACATCCAATGGCAGAACACCATCGGCGGAGATGGTTTTGATTATTTATTTTCCCTTCAACAAACCGCGGACGGCGGGTACATTTTGGGCGGGGAATCGTTTTCCAATATTTCCGGTGACAAAAGCGAAAACAACCAAGGCGGTGGGGATTATTGGGTCGTCAAATTGGATGCCAGCGGAAACATCCAATGGCAGAACACCATCGGCGGAGA
>JAAFHO010000617.1 GCA_013297575.1 Chitinophagales bacterium | reverse complement strand
CCTTTCTTTGAGCAAAAAAAATACTAATGATCCGCCCATTTCAAATATTGAAAATGGCCTTATTGACACTAATTCTGCTCAAAGTAAGGTAACACTCCATCAAAGCCTAACACCGACAACGGATGGGGCGGAACAAATTGGAATAACGATGGATACAGCCCAATCAGTTGCGTCACCCAACAATGACAAAAAGCACGATTCGGCTCCACCAAAAGTAAACGAAAAAAATAGACACGAACAAGGCGGCATTGAAACTATTGAAAAACAAACAGTTATTATAAACAAAAAAGTTATAAAAAAAGATACTATTTTTAAGTAAATATTATGAAACCATCTATTCTATGTATTTTTTTTTCGATCTTCATTTCATCACTATTGGCTCAAAAGCCGAATAGTAGTCTTATGGCGCGCAATAAAATTATTTACGATACATTGTTTATTTATGACACCATTTTTGTGACCGATACCATTCGGCTAAAAAGATGTAATGCCATCGAACAGTTGCCGCCATCTAATATCTTTGAAACGAATAATGGTACGACGCAAAAAAATTTGATCATAAATAAATATTTTGCTGCCACCATTTCGGTAAATCACATCTTATTGTCAGATTCGAATCAATACTTTCTCACAATAAAAAAATTTGATAAAATGAAAAGACTAAATTTTTTCGGCGTAGTGCTCTTTGCTTTCCAAAACATGGTGGTGGCGCAAAATAATGTAAGCCTTTCACTTGGAGGTGGTGCTTATAATCTAAAAACAAGTGAAAATTTTGTTCGTGATCAATCTAGAGCAAGAGGTAATTCGACAACGGAACTCACTGGGTTGTTCAAAATTGGTATCAATGGTGAGCGTAATTTTTTTAAATCTAAAATCAGTATTGGTTCAAGTTTGAATTATCATTTTCTTAAAGGGGCTGATTTTCCAGCTTATGATTATACTGGCAACCCTACAGTAGTTAGTGAAGGTTATCGCAAAAATTATCACATGATTTCTATTCCACTTTTTGTGAGATGGAATGCAAAATCGGTAAAACCTTTTTCAGGAGCGGAGTTTTATGATAAAATAACACCAAAAATTGCTGAGGAGGCGACTAGTTCGACATCAAAAGTGGAATATTATCAATATGTTTATATCGGTGCGAGCGCACTCTTTGGTTTTGATGTTGATCTTTCGAAGCGGATTCAAGCACGTTTTGTTTATGCGCAGGGCTTAACAACCGAACATAGCTTACAAAGTTCTGGCAATACTTATAGCACAAAAATGAAGCGATTTGAGATTTCATTGATGTATAATTTAAAAGCGAGAGATAACAATCTTAAAGTACGGTAAAGCCCACGGCAGTTGTAGGGATAAAAACCCTACGACTGCCGTTTCCCCTCCGCCAACATCGTCACCGCCTTTGCTATCCGCCCCGATCGGGTTTCCTCGCGTTTAGCATCTTCAATCCAGCGGATATATTCCTTTTTATGTGATGGCGCAAGTTGCTCATAAAATGCCTTTGCCAATGCAGATTGATCGAGTGCCGCTGTAAAATCTGGCGGAGCGACGGGTGCTTGCTTGGTTGTTGTATTTATCCTTTCTTTTCCCGCCTCGGTCATGGCAAAACTACGGGTCATGGTTTTGATAAAATCCACGCGACGAAAGCGCAAAGCCGACCAATCTTCGTCAATAGCCACTTGGCGCACGGGCTCAAAACCCAATTTCCCCAATACCTCCCAGCCGGTATCGCGGTTGAAATCACATTTATAGCGTTTGGAACTGCCTTTGGGATAGGCAATCCAAAGCACTGCATCGCCATCGGTTCGGAGGGCAAAATCAGCGGCATGAGCGTCCACTTCTTTTTGCATGGTGGCAAACGCCAGTACAAAAGCGCACTGATTTGTGGGCCATTCGATAATAGCGGACATGGCTACCTGTTCATCCACAAAACTAGGAGGCGGATTTAAAACCAATACTGGGTTTTGGTCTTTGTAATTTAATTTTTTAAATAGTGGTGTCATTAAAAATCGGGCAAAGTAGGTTTATTTTTCAAAATTCGTTCAATTTGCTCGTTCACTTTGGGGGTGAGCAAAGGCAATACTTCCAAACTTTGGAGGGTCTCTTGCAATTGTTCTGGTTTGGAAGCACCCAAAATGGCAGTCGTTACATTTGGGTTTTGGACAGCCCACGCAATGGCCAGTTTGGGTAGGTTAGTACCCAGTTTTTGTGCTAATTCGCTCAATCTGCGTGCTTTTTCGAGGTGCGAAGGTTGTAGGCTGCGTTCTTTGAGCCACTCAAAACCATCCAATCCGAGTCTTGTACCACTTGGAAATTTGTCCAGGTATTTATCTGTCAGTGCGCCTGATGCCAGCGGCGACCACACCGTAGTACCTAGTCCAACGGTTTTGTAGAGCTGGTTAAATTCTGCTTCTACTTTATTTCGGACAAACATATTGTACTGTGGTTGCTCCATAACAGGGCCGATCAGCCTATTTTCGCGTGCTACCATATGGGCTTCCATAATTTCCTGCGCACTCCATTCGGAAGTACCCCAATATAGGATTTTGCCTTGTGCGATAAGGTGGTTCATTGCCCATACGGTTTCTTCGATAGGCGTGTTTTTATCGGGCCTATGGCAGAAGTACAGGTCGATATACTCCACTTGCAGGCGTTTTAGGCTGGCGTGGCATGCCTCAAAAATATGCTTTCGGCTGAGGCCTGTTTGGTTGGGTAATTTACCTCCTGAGCCAAAAAAGACTTTAGAAGAAACCAGCCAGGAACTACGATCCCAGTTCATTTTTTTAAGGACTTTACCCATGACAACCTCACTTTCGCCACGTGCATATATTTCGGCATTGTCAAAAAAGTTGACACCATTTTCGTATGCGACGCGCATGAGATTTTCGGCGGTATCGTCGCCAATTTGCTTGCCAAAAGTGATCCACGATCCTAGTGAAAGGACGCTCACCTGCAAGCCTGATTTTCCTAATCTTCTATATTCCATATTGATTAAATTATTGATTACCAATCTTTTCTGCTTCTATTCGGTTTGGTTTGTGTGGTTCGTTCTTGGTATTTTTGTTTTATATCGCGGTCTTTGCGTTCTACACTTTTGAGTAATTGTTCTTTGTTTTGGCTGAGTTTGGGTTTTTCTGGTTGTTGGTTTTCTGGTTTATTTTGCTGTTGCTGGTCTTTGTTTTTTTGCTGATCTTGAGGCGGCTGTTGTTGGTCTTTATTTTGCTGGTCTTTATCTTGCGGTTGTTGCTCTTTATTTTGATTTTGTTGTTGTTTTTTATCCTGCTCTTTTTTTTGTTGTTCTTGCTCTTTTTTTAATTTTTCGCGTGCCATTTGTAGGTTTTGTTTGGTTTGGGCATCACCGGGGCGGTTGCGCAAGCTGTTTTCGTAAGCATTTACGGCTTCTTGGTATTTTTGTTGTTTGAGTTGTGCGTTCCCAAGGTTGTGGAATGCGTCGGCACGATCGGTCGGGGTTTTTGCGTTTTTGGCGGCGGCCTCCAGGGTTTTGGCAGCGGCTTCATAATTACCTGCTTTGTATTGCGCTGTGCCGAGGTTATAGTTGGCTTTTGGATCGGCTGGCGTCGTTTTTACGGCATCGCCATAAGCTTGTTCCGCTTTGTTGTACCGTGCGCCTTCATAAGCGGCATCGCCTTGGCGTAGCGACTTGTGCGCATTTTGCGCAATTGCGGCACTGCTCGTACAAGCGAGGAAAATAAAAAGCAAATATTT
>JAAFHO010000616.1 GCA_013297575.1 Chitinophagales bacterium | reverse complement strand
GTTATAAATACCGGGTCTGTCAAATAATCCCGGTAGTTGTACCGTAAATAAAGGATAACCAAGGGTATTGCCTGCTTGTTGGTGCACCTCAAAATAGTGCTCTGTCCAGTCGATCCACACTGATCCGCTATATACTGTGATCCATTCTGCAGCATTGATCCATTTCGTTGCGTATTTGGGAATAATGGCAGCAGAGAGCATGTCGGCAGCGGAAAAATACTTAGGGAGCGAGCCCACTACGTCTCCTAAGCCACCTGTTTTGGCGGCTGGATAGCACTCTGCTGAGACATGGAGTATTTGTATCATAAGTGTGGCGATTTTTTTATTAGTTAGGTGACCAAATAAGATTTGGAATGCAGTTTTTCTTTTTGTACCGCGAAATGTACACCTAAGATTTATTTGATTGCATCAAAAACGTGTGTATTTTTTTACCTTGTGGCCAAATTTTTTATATAACATGAAAATAGGCTATTTTTTACCCGTTTTGCTTCTAATTGGAGCAGTTTATTTCTTGAAAAATCAACCCGTAGTTGCTGTCCATATTCCTTCCGGTGAGCAGGAGGAAAACAAGGAGGCTCGTGCCGCATGGGATAAAATGCGACTGGCCGATCCAGCAACTGGCGAAATTCCATTGGGCATATCTTATTTGGAGCGTCAATTTGCGGCGCAAATGCCTATCGCAGCGCAAGAGCGTGGTGGTGCCGGCACATGGGAAGTACGTGGCCCTTGGAACGTAGGTGGACGTACCCGTGCATTGGCACTGGATGTAACTAACCCCAGCCATATTTTTGCTGGCGGTGTTTCTGGCGGATTGTGGGAAAGTACCGATGCTGGCCAATCTTGGCAACGCCGCACGCCACTCAATGCACATCCTGGTGTAGTGAGTATTACCCAAGATACAAGACCGGGTAAAACCAATAACTGGTATTATATTTCAGGCGAAATAACAGGTACTTCTGCCAGTGGTGGTTCTGCTTTTTATTTGGGTGATGGTATGTTCAAAAGCACAGATAATGGACAAACCTGGACGGTGATCAATAGTACCGCCAATGGAGCGGCACAATCATTTACAGATGTTTGGCAAAGTGGCTGGCGGGTAGTTACCGATCCTACAGCACCCACTAACCAAGATGTATTGTACGCTGCTACTTATGGTGCGATCTGGCGTTCAATTAATGGTGGTTCCAGTTGGACGGCTGTTCGTGGTGGCCAAACAGGTACTTCTTATTATACCGATGTTGCCATTACTTCCACGGGTGTGTTATACGCTACTTTTAGGAGTGGTAGCGCAGATGGCGGTGTTTGGCGGAGTACTAATGGTACTACGTGGACAAAAATTACCCCAACCACTGGATTCCCTACTACTTACGACCGGTTTGTTATCGGTATTAACCCTAATAACGAAAATGAAGTCTATATCTTAGGTGCGACGCCTGGTTTTGGTCATTATAATCGGTATATTGATTCTGATGATTGGACAAGCCTTTGGAAATACAATTATGTAAGTGGTGATGGCAGCGGTGCTGGCGGTACTTGGAACGATCTTTCTCTAAATCTGCCAAATATAGGAACGCAATTTGATAAATTTGCAGCACAGGGCGGCTATGATTTAGTGGTAAAAGTCCAACCCAGTACCAATAATGTGTTTGTGGGTGGTACCAATTTGTATCGTTCGACAGATGGATTTACAACACCGAACAATACAACGCATATTGGTGGGTACAAACCCGGCACGGAATTACCTTATTTTGAATTGTACCCCAATCACCATCCAGATGTACATGATATTGTTTTTCACCCGACCGAAACTAACGTGATGATTTCGGCCTCCGACGGTGGTTTGCATCGCACAGAAAACTGTAATGCGCCCGTGGTAGAATGGTCTTATTTGAATAATGGTTATCGTACCAGCCAGTTTTATACAGCGATTATTGATAAAAACACGGCCAACGACTCGACTATAATTGGTGGTTTGCAAGACAACGGCAATTTCTTTGTCAATTCAAAAAACACAACAGCGCCGTGGAAACAAACTGTGAACGGCGACGGTGCTTTTGGGGCTATTCCTGCGGGAAAACCATTTTATGTCCTTTCTATACAAAAAGGCCGTTTAGCTAAGTGCAATATTGATAACCAAGGTAATGTAAATGCATTTAGGCGTTTCGATCCCATTGGTCCCAATAAAGATGATTATATGTTTATCAATCCTTTGGCAATGGATCCAATCGATCAAAATGTACTCTATTTGCCTGCTGGAAGGCATTTTTATAGGCAAAATAACCTCGCTGATATTCAAGTGAACAACCAATGGGATAGTATTGCACAAGGTTGGGTAAAATCTAACGACACTATTGTTGCAATTAATGATGCAAATGCAGAGCACAGTTTTTCGGCCATTGCTGTTTCTAATGCCAATCCAGCGCATAGGGTATATTTGGGTACAACACGTGGTAAACTCTTTAAAATTGAAAATGCGAATACCGCTGCTACGCCTGTTCTTGTCCCGCTTAATTTGCCTAATTCCACCAACACCAATTATGTTTCCTGTATCGCGGTGGATCCAGATAATGCGGATAAGGTGGTACTTGTTTATTCCAATTATGGTACTTATAGCATATTTATGTCAACAAATGGCGGTACGAGCTGGAAAAAAGCCGCTGGTAATTTAGAACAGACACTAGGTGGACAGGGCAATGGCCCATCGATACGTTGGATCAGTATCCTTCCATTTCCCAATGGTAAACGCAAGTATTTTTGTGGTACATCCACTGGGTTATACTCGGCGGATACTTTGGTTGAGCCAGTTGGTGCCATCACCGGCACACAATGGGTGCAAGAAGCACCAGATTTGATTGGTAATACAGTGATCAACCATATTGAAGTACGTCCTTCCGATGGTTTAGTCGTTGTGGCAACGCATGGTACAGGTATGTATTCTGCCAATTTTACGGCTACTTCGGGTATTAATGAACCAAATACATTGGCAAATGTGCAAGTTTGGCCCAACCCAGCCAGCGATGTAGTACGTTGCTCTTGGCAACAAGGTGATCCAACGGTACAAGTAAAAATGTACGATCAATCGGGACGAATCGTCAGAAATACGCCCCTCTCTGGAGGTACGGGGCAAATTCCTATTCAAGATCTACCCAATGGCATTTATTATTACGAAATAAATGGACGCGGATGGACAAAAACGGGAAAATTGGTACATTTATAACGCTCAGATTCATAATGCCCTACAAAGCAACACCACCACAGTAAAGCATGCAACTTAATAATTATACCCTAGGCCAATGGCAGCCCGGCACCGGTGATGGCGTACCACAGTACAACGCCATCACTGGTGCCCTCATCGGTACGGCCTCCGATCAAGGCTTGGATTTTCAGGCCATTTTAGATTATGCGCGTACAAAAGGTAATCCCGTTTTGCGACGTATGACCTTCCAAGAGCGCGGTTTGATGCTCAAAAACCTAGCCTTTTACCTCACAGAGCGCAAAGAGCGGTATTATGCCGTTTCGGCTTGGACTGGTGCCACCCGCGCCGATAGTTGGGTGGATATAGAGGGCGGTATTGGTAATCTATTTGCCAACGCTTCCCTCCGGCGGCGTTTCCCGAATGAACCTTATTACGTAGAAGGGGAAACAATACGGCTATCTAAGGAAAATACGTTTTCGGGACACCATATCCTCACACCCAAACGCGGGGTAGTAGTGCATATCAATGCCTTTAATTTCCCGATA
>JAAFHO010000615.1 GCA_013297575.1 Chitinophagales bacterium | reverse complement strand
GGTATTGGACGAATTCGGTGGTGGTATCTTGCAAGTAGGTTAATGTATCTTTTGCTATGGTAGTAGCCGACGGTTTACTGCTCCATTTTTGCTGGAAATAGGAAGGAAGCCCAGAAAACGAGGCAACGAACAGCAGTGCTATGAGGAGCACGAAGGGGATCAGTTTTTTCATAATTATGTACTAAGGAATGAGATTCAAATAAAGGTACAGATTTGGCGGCTTCATTTTGCCCCTCTCTTCGTTATTCATCGGTTATTTAGCGCCACTAAACGCCCTCTTCATGCCTTGATAGTGACAAAACCATCTCCCCAAATTTGTACCTTTATTTAAATCTCATTCCTAAGGAATGGTGTTGAAATAAAGGTACAGATTGATGCACATCTTTTGCCCTCATATTTCCTCTTTTTCTACTTAAATAGGTAGGCTATTCGCGCAAAAAAACAGAAAATCTGATACCAAAATCTGAAGCCTGAATTTGTACCTTTATTCCAACACCATTCCTAAAAACAAATGGGGTTAACGACGAAAACGTCGAAAACCCCATTTTGTACCCGGGACGGGACTCGAACCTGCACAGCCGTAAAGGCCAAGGGATTTTAAGTCCCTCGTGTCTACCATTCCACCACCCGGGCCATTGGCGGCGCAAAGATATGGGCTTTATTTGAATTGTGCTACATTTTTTATTGTTGAGTTAAAAGTTTTTTACCAAACTGGTGATTTGGTCGTTTCGCTCCTTCTTTTCTACCACAAAAGCGTACGCTTAATTGGTATAAATGTGTGGTAAAATTAAAAATCGAATTCCAGTTGTTGGCCCGGCAAAATGAGTTCCATTCGTTGTTGCTCCTGCTCCCGTCTCAAATTGGAAACCCCCAATCCAAGCAGCCGCACTTTTTTGGTCAATGCCGCCGTATCGGCCAATAAAGGCACCACCAAAGCCAACATTTCTGCTGCGGTAACAATGTCATGATCCGTAGTTTTGGAGCGCGTAACAGTCTGGAAATCAGCGTATTTTACTTTAAGGGTCAGCGTTCGGCCTGGATTGTCCGCGCGTTCGATGCGTTGTTGCAAGTCTTCTGCAATTTCGGCCAGTTGCTCCATCATATCTATGGTTTGATCCAAATCGGAGAGAAATGTATTTTCCACGCTGATCGATTTGCGCACCCAATGGCTGTGTACGCGTCGATCATCGATACCACGTACGATATTGTAATAAAATCGGCCTGCTTTCCCAAATCGGCGCGCCAGTTCCAGCAGTGTACGTTGTTTGAGGTCGTAACCGTTATGGATACCAATTTTACGCATTTTAGCCGCTGTTGCCTTACCGATGCCGTGAAATTTTTCGATAGGCAATTTTTCTAGAAACGCTTCCGCTTCCTGCGGCAAAATCTTAGCCAGTCCGTTTGGTTTATTCAAATCCGAAGCCATTTTTGCCAAAAACTTACAATAAGACACACCGGCAGAAGCCGTTAATTGCGTCGTTTCAAAAATCCGTTGACGGATCATTTCGGCAATAATGGTAGCAGAAGGCGGCCCCATTTTAGGAAAAGTCACATCCAAGTAGGCTTCATCCAAGGAAAGCGGCTCCACCATATCGGTATATTCGTAAAAAATGCTTCTGATTTGTTGGGATACTTCTTTATATCGATCAAAATTGTGCCGAACAAAGATCAAATGCGGGCACAGTTGTCGCGCACGCGAGCCAGCCATCGCCGAACGTACACCAAACACCCGCGCCTCATAACTGGCAGCAGCCACTACGCCACGCGGCCCACCGCCACCTACGGCTATAGGTTTGCCACGCAGTTCGGGGTTATCGCGCTGCTCCACCGATGCGAAGAACGCGTCCATGTCAATATGTATAATTTTGCGTGTATGCAATGCTTTGGGCGTAAGTGGTGGTTGCTGTATGCCCATTTTTTGGGGGCAATGGGGGCATTTACTTTTGCTACAAAGTTATAACATCCTATTGAGGTTGCGGAGGCTCAAATATATAAGCGTCAAAAATTAACACTTTTGTTATGGTTAATCGGTAATATGGTAGCATCTTTGCGCATTCTTACGATCTAAACATTTTCTTATTTACCAAACCAAACATTTTAAGATGATCCGTCCATTGATAATTTTAATGCTTACACTTTCTTTTTCATTAGTACTCCGTGGTCAAGTTAAAGAAGCCGAATTAGTAAAAGATATTGGAAACCCGGGTAATAATGCGCCTTTTAAGGGCTATATATTGGCATCAATTCAAGATACAGTTTATACCTTATTCGAGGACAAGTTGTATAAAATAGAGGACGGCGTAAACGCTGAATTTCTAGATAGTATTCCCCAAAGTTTTGGCTCGGCAAGCTATGCTACGGCAACTGCAAATACTGTTTTTGTACAGAGTCCTTTTAATCACCTTTGTCGTGTTGACGGGATAACTGGAGTAATTACGCAAATTACCAACGATGAAATTGCTTTTTATCAAAATGGTAATCCCAAATACCCTTTTGGAAATACTTTTTGTACGAATGATTCCATCTATTTTATTGGCAGAAAAAACGATGTACTAAATATCTGGCTCTCCCAAAAAAATACGCAACAACTTACGCAGGTTTCTTTTTTTGATACAACTGACCATATTTACTCTTTAAATAACCTAAAAATAATAAATAATAGGCTTGTTTTTAGTACTTCGGTATATCCTTCAAGTACTGGGCCGCTCTATTCCACAGATGGTACGCCAGCAGGATTAGAAAAGATTGCTGATCTGAGTGCCTTCCCTAATGTTGGATTGATGCACAAGGGCTTATATTATTTCATTGCAAAGTTTCAAAGTAATATTTTAGAATTGGTGCAGAGTGATGGTACAGCGGGAGGCACCCAAAAAGTAGCGGCAACAGCGGGCATAGAATGCGATAAATTATCGCTTGTAGGGGATGCCATTTATCTAGGTACAGATCAGCACCTCGGTCGATTATATAATGGAGTCTATGCTCCAATAGATCTCCAAGGCTATTTGATTTTACCAGATGAAACCTATGATTTGTACAATAGCCTAATCAATGATGGGGAACGCGTAATGCTGGTAGTCAAAAAAGATGGTATTAACCAGCTACCGGAATATATGATTGTCTCTCCCGATTCTAGCGTTATTTGGCCGTCGGTACCAACACTAGGTCGGCACAAAGTTTATGGATTTAAAAACCAAGCATTGATTGTATTGGCAAGCGATGGCTTATATGCTTGTACCAAGTCCAATTGTAGCCCCATTTATCTTGCGCCACCATTGATTGAATTTGTTCAGTTCTTTGTTACTGAATTACTAACATCCAGTCGGCTTTTTATTAATCCTTCGCGAGACGGACAGTTTTTCCCTTTGCAGAGTATTCGTCTGGATAAATCCCAATCTGATGTTATTCGATATACGCGCCCCACAAGTGAGGTGTCTTCTTTTACCTATCACAATGTAGATTATGTAAAAGTAACAAGATTGAGTAATGGTCAACTCTATTTCCTTTCCAATGATGGCTCTATTCCATACCGTACGGGTAATAATT
Organism: Chitinophagales bacterium; assembly: GCA_013297575.1. Classification (GTDB taxonomy): domain Bacteria; phylum Bacteroidota; class Bacteroidia; order Chitinophagales; family Saprospiraceae; genus M3007. The sequence goes on along the minus strand of JAAFHO010000615.1, from coordinate 199 downwards.
TGTGGACAACAGATGGTACTAGCGATGGTACAAAGTTGGTATATGAATTTGGTAACAAAGTAGAGGTGGTACTATATCCTATTGGTGATAAAATTATCATTCCTTATTTTAATAATGAATTCAGCCCTCGATTTTCACTACTAACTTTTAATGGCATTACAATGGATACCATCTTTGAGAAGGATGATGTAACCAGTTT
>JAAFHO010000626.1 GCA_013297575.1 Chitinophagales bacterium | reverse complement strand
TCATCAACCGAGATAGTGCAGTGACTTGGAACCGACACTATTACCGCGTAAAAGGCAACCGCCACTACGAACTCACCAACCATCTCGGTAACGTACTCGTAGTAGTCACCGACCGAAAAATAGCCCAAGACACCACCGCCGACGCGACCTATACCCCGCAGTATTTCCTGCCGGATATCTATTCAGTACAGAACTACTACGCTTTCGGGCAGGATATGCCTAAGTGGAGTACCAGCGCGCTGAATGACCCGAAGAAGTATAGGTTTGGTTTCAATGGCAAGGAAGATGATGATGAATGGGGAAAGCAGGATTATGGGTTTAGGATATATGATGGGAGGATTGGGCGGTTTTTGAGTGTGGATCCGTTGACACAGGATTATCCAGAGTTGACACCATATCAGTTTGCGAGTAATACGCCTATACAGGCGGTGGATTTGGATGGATTAGAGGCATATTATACTACCGATGGAACATTTAAGCGATGGGGAGAGGATAAAACAGATAACGCGCCAGTTATTATTATTTGGAAAGATAATAATGGTACAGATAAAGAACAGGATTTATGGATAGGAGATAATAAACTAACACATTTTCAATTCTTACAAGTATCGGCATTTGCATTTAATGAGACAAGCCCTAACAATACAGAAAGAGAGATTGATCAACACCGGATTGCGAATACAATAATAAATAGATTTTATTTTAATCAAAAAAATAATGAAGCTTATAAAACTTATAGAAAAGATTTGCTTAACGATTTTCAATATACGCTTGATCATTTAAGATATAAAACGGATACACACAAAAAGAGGCTTGATCGAGATAACGGTGGATATAATACCGTAGATACGAAGGAGTATGGGTTGTTCTTTAGTACTGATATAATAGAGCGAAATAGTAATAGTGCAATGAGAAACTCTGTGAAAGCTGGAATTAACTCTTTTTTAGCCGGCTCACTTGGTAAAGACTATACCGAAGCCAAAACTATAGACGAATCAGGGAAAGAAGTAATTCGAAATGCTGTTGAGTGGTGGGGAGAGCACCCATATATAAAAAGTCATTTTGCTTGGTGGTCAACCCCTAATGAAGGTAAACGAAATGAGATTAAAGAATTTTCACATAACCAAGTTGAAACTATTGGCACTCCAATAAAGTAAAGTAAAATTGTATTTTTTATGCGTTATTTTAAGTTAGTTGTATTTTTTATATTTATTTTGTTTCTCTCTTGTGATTATGGAGGCCAAAGGTCTGCATCTAAAAAGAACGATATACATTTGCCTGATTCCGAAAATTGGTTTTCTATTGATTCGCTAAGTACAAAAATAAATAATGAGTACAAAAATAAATCAATATATTTTTTGGGTCAAATAAATATAGATACTATGGAAAGGAAAGGTCGTCGGTTAATAAATACTACTATATTTTCGATTGACAATCATACAATAAAATACACCTCTTTTCATAAGTACTCTGAAGACGATGATCCTATACAAGGTCATTCAGGTGATTTTATTAAAGGATATTTGGAGTTTGATGGCATCATGACTTGTAATCAAAATTGTACGTTGAGTCACCAAAATACAATTTCTACCTGTTCAACCAAAAATTTAAATATTAAAATTAGAAATTCTTCGAATTTAAAAGAGGGGTGTGTGTTTTATTTAGGAAATGTAAAATATATTGTATTTAATTCCACTTCGTTTGGATGTGGGCTGTGCGGCGATGATCTGACAATAGTACTAAAAATTTTACCCGATAAAAAAAATATTAATTTGTATCTGCTTTCAAATATTAGCCCAGGTGATTTAATGCCGTTTAGTGATTGGTGCTGGGGAGATATAAATAATGATTCATTTCCTGATTTTTATATACTACATCATAAGGGTAATAATGAGCGAGATGGCTTATATGAGTTTATCCCTGTAACATTACGAAATGGAAGTATGATAATTTTGGATTCAATCCCGAAATACAAAATTGATTTGAACTCAAAAGCCGCTGCAAGAATATAAGTCATAGATTGGTCATGCAGATACAAGGAATACGCCACTGATCATCTCGGTAACGTACTCGTAGTCGTCACTGACCGAAAAATAGCCCAAGACACCACCGCCGACGCGACCTATAACCCGCAGTATTTCCTGCCGGATATCTATTCAGTACAGAACTACTACGCTTTCGGGCAGGATATGCCCAAGTGGAGTACCAGCGCGCTGAATGACCCGAAGAAGTACCGCTTTGGTTTCAATGGCAAGGAAGATGATGATGAATGGGCGAAGCAGGATTATGGGTTTAGGATATATGATGGGAGGATTGGGCGGTTTTTGAGTGTGGATCCTATTGCGAGCAAATATCCTTGGTACACGCCCTATCAGTTTGCTGGTAATATGCCGATTTGGGCAAGTGACTTAGATGGACTAGAGCCAGATTTTAAAGGTTCAAATGATAAACAATATGAAATCGCAAAACAAAAGGGATCAGAAGACTATTATGGATGGTCTTGGAATGTTTCAAAATCAGACTGGTCTCAAGGCGATCTTACTCAGTATTCAGACGGTAATGCTATGTTAAATAGCCCGGACGATGATCTTACAAAAGAACATTATTCTAGCCAGAAAGTTAACGCCATATGTACAGATTCTGAAAACTGCCATTATCAAACATTAACTAGCGCAATAGCAGCAGGAATTTCTCTGGAGAATGATAAAGCAAAGGGAGAAGCAGGTATTCTTTTCCAACGATTTGAGCATGGGTATGGAGAAAATTATTCATTCGGTCTCCAAACTGAAATGTCTAGGATTCTAAGTGAGGATGCTGGTTTTGTTAAGTATGCACGAAACTTTGAAGTGAGTGCAAAGGAGTATTTTAAAATGCATGGAACACTGGATGGTTTTCTTGGATTGACAGAGGATAGGCCGTATATTAAAGATACTTGGTTCATGCATACTGTAATGGGGGGGAATCAGCAAATTGATGCACAGATTCAGTCAATTTCTGCTACTGAAATTATCGTCCAATATAAAGTATGGGATCATTTTGGAGCTGGGCGTAATGATGCCTCGAGTAATTTGCCAGGATTGCCGTCTATGTATTGGCTTCAACACAACTCTTGGCTTGCGAAACCTCATTTAAGACAGAAGTACGTACCATTTATTTGGAATATTGAAGTTAAAAGGTAAAATATAATGAAAAGATTATCCACAATTATCATATCGGTCATTATTGCATTGATTACATTGAACATTTTGCTCTGTTGCAATATTTTGCAACAAAATTCCTCAAAATGTCATTTAACTAATATTAAGACAATTTTTACAAATATTTCAACACGTGGTGGCAAAGACCCCATATTTACTCACCATGTTTTAGTAGAAGGATTCAGCAAAAAATGTAAATTAGATAGTGTAGAGATTTTACAATTTGTCAACCAATATATTGACACGATATCCATACATACAAAACCTGTAATCAGAATTAATTTGTACACATCTACCGATCGGTTCATACCATCTGAGACCTCCCAAGATTGGGAAGATGTGTACAAAGATTGTTTGGTGAGTATTATGTTTGATAAAAAAACACATGAACCAGTCGGTTTTAAATTTTATGATAAAAATGGAAATATTGAAAGTCAAGGGAACAGATGGAAGCGATATGAGAAAATGAGATAAAAAAAA
>JAAFHO010000614.1 GCA_013297575.1 Chitinophagales bacterium | reverse complement strand
TAGAATACAGGCATCTCTGTCAGTATAATGAGGAAGACTAATGATACTAGAATTACTAGTTGTATTAATGGTACTTCCAGTAACCATAAAAGCCAAAGGGATGCCAGTGGCGGGATTATTATTATTGTAAATTACTCGAACTTGTTCCGCCTCAGTTGCTTCCTGCTCTATATCAGTTGATGAGCTTCCTCTGTTGTACACCTCCCACCCTTGTCCTCCCGAACCAAAATTTATATTATTAATGGCGAAATTAATATCGGTTTTTATCAAAAGAATACCTCTATTCTTCAACAAACAACTTGTTCCAGGAATGCATTGACTCGTACCTGCAAGTATATATCCGGTCAAAAAACCTCCGGAATAAATTGGTCTTATAGACCTGCCAAGTGGTGTTTCTGTATTTGAATACCCCGGTAAGGTGGCGGCGTTAAAATAGGCAGAATTAATTTTAGCGCCAGTATTTTTATCCACTTTAACTACATATATGGACTGTAAATCATTATTAAGATGGTCTTTTTTATGCCCGGCAAATACATAGCCATCCGTTACTTCAATGGCATCATAAAAAACACCACCTGATTGTGAATTACCTTCATTGTAAAAAACACTCCAAACTTCTTTCCCATTTGCATCTACCTTTACAGCAGAAGGGTTTACATATTTAGTAGTAGCATTAAAGGTTTCCTCTGTAAAGCCTACGCCAATATACCCGCCATCATCTGTGCTAATGACATGGTAAAACCAATTTTCTACATTGTTAAAGGTGCCACTATTGTTATTGTAACTGCCGCTCCAATGCCACTGCATTACGGGTGGGTTTTGTGCATTGGCCACTTGGCAGACCAGCATGAAAAGTATCAAGAATAAATAATTTAGTTTTTTCATTGTATTATGGATTTTAATAGTGTTTCTTTATTCAATCCAACATAATAGTTAGAATGAAATTAGTATTTTTCATAAATATTATCTCAGCAATCTATTGCACTCTAACAACAATTTAAAAACAATCAACCCTCGCTACCCCAACAAAAACACAAATAACTGATAATCAATAAATTAAAATGTAAATACCCATTAAAGGAGTGTAACTTCTCTCTTGTAAAAAAGGTGGGCATCGGCAATTCGTAAAGGTCTTCATCTTATTTATCTCATTTAATAAAGTATTCCCCCATTCATCCCGCCCCCCATAATTTTGTAACCGAAACAGGGTATTTTTTTTTAAAAGTTAAAAACACCCACCATCGCCAACACAAAAACAGCAAAAAACAACCATTTTTGCACAAAAAACCATACCAACATAGCCAACCAATGCAGCCATATCTCACATGATTTCCCATATATTCCCAAACCATTCCATTTGTGACAAAATTCAATAAAAATATTTTCACACACCAAAGACAAACACACAAGAACCCTACTTCAAATACCCCACCCTCAACCGCCGTGCAGCATCATTAAAAGGAAAATCCACATCCTGAACCATCGCTTCCAGAGCAGCCTTAACATCTTTGCCTGCTGCCATATCACACAGTAATATATTCCAGCGCGCCTCGTGCCGAAACTGGAAACTATTGCTCAATTTGGTAAAATCTTGTCGGGCGGAAGCGTACAAACCAGCGCGAAACCGCGCGTTCGCACGCAAAAAACGGCCACTATCATCAGCACCAAGTTCGGTATCATCTTGTAAAAGAGTGGCGGACAAACGATAGTTTTTAGCGGTATAAGCCTGATAGGCGCGTTGTAGGTTCGTTAATACAGTGCTTTGTCCATCCGTATTTCGGATCAATATATCGGTAGGTTGTGCTTGAAATTCCTCGGCGAGCGCTATCAACCGAGCATCCACATTGGAAGGGTTATTTTGCTTTTTTATGGGCTTCTGAGCCATAGCTGGCGGCACAGGCAAGGTCTGTTGAGTGGTATCCAGGACACTTTGGGGGGTAGCAGGAAGCGGTGTTTGTTGCGGTATTTCGGGCTGTACAGGTACTTCGGGCTTTCCCGAGCGCAAATACCAAAAAGCCGCAGCTACGGTCAATAGCAATACGGCTACCACCCATAACCAGTGGTACGAATTGGAAGGATTGGGTGCAGTTGCCAGTGCAAAATCTACTTTTTTGCGCACCTGCATCCCCATGAGCCGCTGTTGCATTTCCCGGTGCTGCGCCACTTGACGCACTAGTTCGGGGTCCGACAACAGTGCCTGTTCAAAGTCGGCTAAGTCGCCCCCTTTGAGTTCGCCTAATATATAAGGCTCTACTTGTAATGTAAAATCTTTCACTGCTCATAAGTTGCTGGTTGTTGGTTTAGTTGTGATTTGTTGTATTTTTTATATTGAACGGATCGAATCCGCATATTTTTGTCCTATTTCCACCAGTTTTTTCATGCACTGTGCCCGATGGGTTTTTAGTGCATCTACTGTGGTATATTGGGTCAATTGCTGCTCAATGGCATCTTTGTCGCGCACGCCTTCGAGGTATTTTAACCGGATCAGTTTTTGGCAATTTTCGCCCAAATGCGACAATAACCGTTCCAACACCTCCACCGATTCCCTATTCGTAAAACTAGGCTCTTCCTCCGGTATATCCATCACCTCGCTCCACTCCACGGTATTCCTTTTTTTAAAATGCCGTACTTTGTTTTTGGCAATTTCAATGGCATACGTGGCCGGATCATATCCCTGGAAAACGTATTGCCCACTCCTTATTTTTAAGAGCAGTGTGGCAATAGCATCGCCCAAAAGTTCCTCGATATCCTCTTCCAACAACCCGTATCCTTTCCCGATCTTAATAATAGAGCCTGAAATACGAGCATACAAACACCGAATCGCCTCATCTTCTTCCTTTTCCAGTCCTTCAAACAATGCTAAAGCATGAGGATACGCCAACCACTTGTGCTGACTCCTCCTAACAAATGCCTTTAGGAACAAATTACGCATACAGGTTATTTTGGGGCAAATTAATGCAAAAAAATACGCTTAGGGTAAACTATTTTAGACATTGATCCGAAGTCAACGAATTTTGTAACCGCTTTTTATGATAATTTATTTATTTTATTTTTACATAAAAAAAATACCAATACAAAAACAATTAAAAACCAGCACCTTATAATATATTTTTAATTCAACAATAGAACAAAAATAAAAAAAGTGTCCGCAACATAAAAACAAAAAACCCCTGTTTCTACCCCAAAAAAGGAGGCATAAACAGAGGCATATAAAAAAACAGTGGTGATCTCGACGGGAATCGAACCCATATCTAAAGTTTAGGAAACTTCTATTCTATCCGTTGAACTACGAAATCATTAGTTGCGGGCGCAAAGATAGGGTCTTTTGTTGGATTGGCGCAAATGAAACAGTGAAAATACATAGATTTTTTCAAACTATGGTATAAACTGACCACTTTATCATTCAAATAAACCACCTACTCATTCAGACTTTTCCTTGCTGGTGCGTTGCCTCACCTTTGTGCCATCAAACGATTTAAACAAAAAAAAATTCAACATGGGTGCAATAACACAACCGATTTCGATCGGTACATCTCAAAAAAATAATATTAATCGCCACGGTGCTTTCGATTTGCTTTTTAACCTTCAACCAATCCATTGCGAATGGTTACTGAACGAGAGCCAAGAACTGGAACTTTCCGCAGGAACAGTATTGATACAAGAAGGTCTGCCCATTGAGCATTTTTATATACTCATTGAAGGCATTATGAGCGTTTATCATCCCGAAACACCCGACAAACCCAT
>JAAFHO010000613.1 GCA_013297575.1 Chitinophagales bacterium | reverse complement strand
AGTATATCGGCGAGGATTTTGTCGGCGGGGAGGTCGTCGGGATTTGGGAGGTCTTGGGAGGCATTCGGGAAGAATTTCAGATAGGCCGCGTGGTATTGCTCGAGTGCTTTTGGGTAGTTTTTTTGTTGATAAAAGGTTTTAGCAATATTACGAAAGTAGCCAGCGATTTCGCGGCGTTGTAAAAAAGGAATAAACAGCGGATCTATTATTTTCTCATAAAAAAACCGTGCTTTAGTCCAGTTGTTTTCCTTTTCATTAATTATTCCTTCATTTTCTAACCAACCCGTTTTGCAACGCGCATATTGATCTTTATTTAATTTATCTTTTTGTTCTAGCATTATTAAAGCAGTATTATTACAAATACGTGCTGCCTCAATACTATCTAAATTGGCTAACGCTTCTGCTTTGTTCAAATACAGAAATGTATTGGTGTAATAATCAATAGATTTGCTATTAATATTTCTATTGAAAAGTTGAAGTGCGGTTGCGTACTCATTAAAATCGAGATAAAGGCTACCATAATCGTTATAACTTACTACGCCTTTTTGATCGAATTGTTTTTCATACGCCACGCTTTCTTTAAAATAATTTGCAGCATTATCGTATTCTCCTAAACGGACATTTAGGTTAGCCATTTGTTGATAAAAGTAAGCCGCAATTTTAGGGTCTTTACCATAAATTTTGTTCTTAAACAAGACTTCCGTTCTTTCTAAAGATGACTTAAGTCGAACTAAATCACTATTGTCTTTGGCAGTACTCGTTTCGCGCATATAAAGAAGGCAAAGCATACTATCTTCTTCAAAATTAGCTGTTTGCCGCCAGTTTTGTAGTTCATGCAATGTAGAGTCTATATGCTTTAGTGAAGCATCTTTATTATTAAAATTTCTGTCTAATGATGTCGCAATTCTTCGGTGTACAAAAAGCCAACAGCCAAGGCTGTCATTATTGGCTCTTAAAATTGGGAGGATTTCGTAATATGCGCTAAGTGTAGCAGGGTGCTCTTTTTTAGTATCCCATAGGGAATCTGCTTTAGCCAATAATGGTGCAGGATTGGTTACTATGCTTTTCACGGAATCTTTACATCTTACAATAGATATAACTCCCCAGAAGCACAATATTAAATGCACGGCTACCACTAAATGAGTTCGTTTCATTTGGTTAAAATAATTAAAATAGGTCATGGGAGGGAAAAATTTGAGTGCGTACTTTTATCCAAAGCATAATGAGTACGCACTCATTTATAAATTAATCAAATATATTTTAAGACATTTCGTCTTCTTTTTTCATTTTCCAATACCACCAAGCTACTAAGCCCAAGGCGAATAAAACAACATATAACCACCAACAATTTTTTGGATTGGGATCACCACATTTATAACCCAATTCTTGTGTTACTGATTCGTTTTCGTCAAATGCTGGTGTTGGAAAATCCTGCGTTGGTTTAATTAGTGCACTATGGAAAGTAACTTTTGCGGTTAAACCACCCCCTGTTTGTAAGGATTGAACACCAGCCCAATCGGTTTTAAAATTAAAATGTTGGCTAATACAATTCGAACTAAAATCACCAGCCGTATTATAAACACCCGGCAGACCTTTCATATAGGCAAAAGACCATCGGATATTGCTCGTAGGGTTGTATGAAAATGAATCTAACTGACTCAATTCTTGGGACTGGAATACTGGATCTAAGATTTGAATATTTTTAGTATTGTATATTTTTACCCCTACATGAGGTTCTTCCAAATTTCCTTCATTGCAAATACTTAACTTCATACTTACATCGTACTTGTTATCACCAGTTGGGCAAATTTTTAATACATCTAGCGATGTAGGGTCTATTGATGAAACTATCGCCGTTGAACGATAGGCTACACTGCGGACATACAAATCTGAATCACTAATTTTGAGCGAAATAGTATCTATTCCTGCGGCAAGGGCTGGAAAATAAATTCTCAAGATCTTCAAAATACGTTTTTGTTCTGCTGTATCCAAAGGAATAATCTCTGTTGATGTCGATACAGGTAGTAAATACGGTAATTGAGTACCTGCTGTATCTTTATTGATCGTGGCATTTTCCAAAACTAATGTCAAGAACTGAGTCTCTCCTTTTCCAAGAGAGTCGAGTAATCTAATACCTGTTGAATAAGGTAGAGGACTTCCAGTTGTCCTAGTTTTGGTTTTCAGTACTGGAAAAATACGAAACTCGGTAAAATTCTCTGGCTTTAAATTAAAATCTACATTAACTGTCTGGGCAATGAAATTACCATACTGACTACCATTTGCTGCCCTTTGCAACGCTCCTGTTAGGTTGGCACTAGTGCCTATTACGTAACCAAAATTATCAGGTGTATAATTGGCTTTTTCAACACTAATTAAACTCTTTGGAAATAGATCACCTTTTTGATAATTTGTGCTATCGACAAAACGCAGGCTATTGTAAAAGAACAATATTACTTGATTCGAATTGGGAGTAGGTAGCTTTGAGGATGTTACAAATACAGTTTCATAGCCTCCTAAACGTACTTTTTCACTGTTTAAAATATCTGCTCTGTTGGGTGCAATAATTCGTGAATTGAATGCCGTTCCTGGTAGTGGAGGTCGGCCCACGACGGCTTGACCGTCTTTATCAGGCAAAGTTGTTGTTCCTTCTATTTTTGCCTTTCTTAAATCAGAACCAGGAGGCTGGCCATTACTTTTTTTCTCAATGAGTACTGACCTAATATTATAGTTTCCAGGTCTATTATAAATGTAGTTTAGATCTAAACTGGCTTCATCATCAGCCGCGCGTCGCTTATCGGGAAATGAAACAAAGTTACCATCTCCAAGAATCCAAAATGCTTTGTATCGTGCAGAATCTGTCTTAGTTAGACCTTCTCTTTTAAAATTATGAGTCAATGATACTGCTTGAATTGGGATGGTTTTTAGCCCCAATGATGGACACACATTTGGTGCTTCATCTGAAAAACGTAAACAAGGGTCATCCTGCCCCTGCACCTCCTGCCAAAGACACAATGCCATGGCCATAAAAACAATAATTCGTGTCATTTTAATGTGGGTTTTTTAAAATTAAAGAATGCGCAAAAGTAATGACTTTGCTTTTAAATGCGCAATATTGTTTCACAAGATTGTCACTTTTTTACCTATAAATATGCTTATATAATATTAATTTTCCTATAATTTGCACAATCGTTGTGCTGCTTCGAGTAAAACATCTTCTGTTTTGGCAAAACACAGCCGAATTACCTTGTCGTCGCGCTTGTCGGAGTAGAACGCAGAGACGGGAATAGCGGCAACACCATAATCCTTGGTGACGCGTTTACAAAAATCCAAATCCGGCTCATCGCTGATACCCGAATAATCATACAGTTGGAAATACGTACCCGCGCATGCGAGCGGACGCAGGCGCGACCCGTTCATGGCCTCGCGAAAAAAGTCGCGTTTTTGTTGGTAAAACTGCTCCAGCCCTGTATAAGTTGATGCGTCTGCCAAAAACTCGGCAAATGCCGCTTGCAATGGATGCACACCGCTAAATACATTGAACTGGTGAATTTTTCTAAACTCGGTGTTTAAAGCAGCCGGGGCTACTACATAACCCGTTTTCCAACCTGTATTGTGGAAGGTTTTGCCAAAAGAATAGACCGCAATTGACCGCTCGCGTAGTTCAGGATGGGTCAAAACTGTGGCGTGTTGTTCGCCATCAAAAATCAAATGCTCATATACTTCATCGCTGATATGGATAATATCGGTGTCG
>JAAFHO010000612.1 GCA_013297575.1 Chitinophagales bacterium | reverse complement strand
TAATAAGATGCTTGTATGCGGTTGTCATAATATTAGTGCGATTAGAGATAATTGATAGTTTAGTTTACAATGGGCATACTTGGTCTTCTCCTTCTTCAAAAGAAGTGTACAATACCTGCTCGGTTTCATCAGTTCGCGCCACGTACATCATTGTGTTCGCCGCCGTTTCTAGTGAACTTGCTTCATAAGGGTTTATATCATCGCTATGAATAAACTTTTCGGCAACCTGATACGTCTGAGACATTGCCATCAGTAAATCATACTCAAACATCTGTATTTTAAAGAGGCTACGAACCTCCTTGTCTTTGCCGCGTGGTCGCTGCTTTAGGCCATCTATGACCTCAGCGATAATTTCATTACGGAGGATAAGATCATTTGGGAAAGCACCGCCTTTAGCGAGTTTACCATCGGGTAATAGACGTTTTGATGATTCATCGTAGCCGGAAAACCATGCCTTGCTAACGATAGCCGAAAGCGCGGCATCACCTGAGTTTTGTCCAATCTTTTTGACGGATGCGAAAAGCATCTGTTGTGTGAAGCGAAGCCTTAGGATCCATGCTTCATTGTTACTTTTTAGTTTGTTATCCATGAGAGGAATTCTTTTATAGTGAGATGAAAATCGGGGGGATTAAATGTGCTTGGATTATGCTTGGCCGTTTTTTGCGAGCCACTTATTGGCCTTCTTACGGACACCTTCTCCCGTCTCCGGGGAACTTGCAATGGTGTTCATTATTTCAATCATTCTAACAGCATCCATGTGTTGCCAGCGAGCCTTTTGAGTTCGAGGGTTTTCCTCGGTGTAAAAGTTCCAAAGTGCGGAGTATCCACTTGAGAAACTTATTGGTTTTGCTAATTGAATGTCAGTTGCCAATTCAACAGGATTTACTGATTCAGTTGTCATTGTGTTTTGCGTTGGTAGTGATGAAAATAGCAGTGTGACCACTGATGAGATCAATAACTGCGGTGATAGGTTTGGAGGCAGCAATTACCTCACATTCTGTGCGGTAAACCACCATGTTTTCGTGCTTCACACAATCCTGAAAACTATCAGAATTGACAAGAAACAATGCAGCGCCTGGTTGGCTTACTACGATACGGGAATTGCCGTATGTGGCCCATGTCATACCCTGCTCATCAATGATGTTTTGAGCGACTTGGGCGTGGCTATTTAGTGCTATAGCCAGCAATAAAAAAGTGAATAAATTGTACATATAATTAAGTGTTTTAAAATCCTTTTAAAAGCGCGAATCCACCATTGCGGCTGATTCGGCGGGTAACGTTTTCTAACAAAAACCTTCAATACAAAGCGCGTACATCTATCTGCACATCATCCTCCGATTCATCATTATTTACTACTACTACTGGTCGTTGTTTTGATCGGTAAATCATTGCTGCGGTCTCCGCTTGTTCCTTGTCGTTTTTACTACTTCCAGTACCGATTAATTCTAGTTCGCTCCACCCAGTATTGGCTATATGTCCAGCCATTTCCTCGTCCTGTTTTGCCGTCCAATCAGCGATCCTTTTCCGGGCTTTACCCATTTCCTTTACATCTGTTTCAGGGCCAGTCCATCGTACGGCCTTTTGCTCCATAGCATCACAGATATATCGCTCATTACCAGGGTCATCGGATACGGTGTACAAATGCACCGTATTCAAGTCCTCCAGGTCATAATACATCGTTACCTGGTCGTGTTTTTTGACCGTATCGTAATGTTTTGGATCAATCACGTAGGTGTATTTAACCGACATAATTTCGGTTATAATCATACCTTGTCGGCCTACTTTGATGCGCTTTGAAAGCCCAAAAAAGTGTAGTAATTCAAACCATTCCGCCTTTACAGTATGTGGCTTTTCGCTTTCTTTATGCATTTGCAGTGGCGACAAGTCGATTGATTTCTTAGCACGGCTGTACGAACTCACGATTGTTTCGTTGTACAGGTTAAAAGCCTTTTCAGACTCTTCTATAGCCCGATCCATATTCCAGCCCTCGGCACGGGCGCGTTTGCGCATTGCTTTAAGGCTTTCCTCGCTGCGGTGTGCATAGTCGCGGCGGCTTTGTATGCCTTGGCCGTAGTACTTATCCGATTCCTGCATTGCGATCATTTGCACGGTATCAATTGCACGTTCCAAACGGGCCTTTCCAGTCATAATATGCGACTCATGCACCTTTACTCCGGCGCGGAGTAACTTTGTTTTTGTGGCATCCCATTCAGGTGTATTGTGACCTGGGAACCGGTCCGTTACTACCTCGTATGGTAGGTATTCCGCTTGAGTAGCAGCCTTTGCTAAGCACTGGTTATACATCCAACGGTTTTCGGCAGTGCCATAAGTACGTGCTAGGATTGCGCCACTGTGTACGTCGTAAACCATACACACCATAAGGTGCTGCCAGTCTTTTCCATTGTGTGTAAATTCAATGAAGTTGACACGAGTGGCATCCATCATCCAGCAGTCGCCCGAGAACACTGCACCATCCATTGGTACGTACCCTTTGTATGCCATAGCCTTTCGGCCACCTGCACCATAGCGCGAAAAAGTCATCTGCTTTACATCTGGACGGCTCAGATAGTGTTCTGTCCACGTTTTGGAAGGAGGTGTTTTGTCATTCATGGCGCATATCTGCAGCATTTTACGTGCGATATGGGCATTGGAATAATTTACACCAGATGAGCGCATAACGGTTATCCAGGAGATCACTTGGGGATCATCCCATTTACAAGCATTTGAATTGCCCGTACGAGGCAATGTGATAACCTCTGTGACCGTCTCCCCAGCCAATACACGTACTACTTTATCTTTAAGTCGTCGCATATTGGCGGGGAGATACGGCACATCCTTAACCAACTCACCTAAATCAATGAAAAACCCGTTCCGACGCGTGTCCATGCCTTGCGTTTGCATATACTCAACAGCGTTATGCAGTATTGCCGCAGCCATTGCTAACTTTTTAGCATGATCGGCACTGTATCCTGAGTAATCAGATAGAAACTCAAGCCAACCGCTTTCCTTTGCCTTATTGACCTCTTTGGCCAAGTCGCTCACTTTTTGGGCCTTCAACGAAGCCTCATACAAAGCAACCAAATCAGTCTTTGCACCTAGTTTACTCCTGTAATTAGCAGGAGCAGTGTCCGGTACACGATCAATGTCATAATACCAGCCATTCATATTGGCAAACCGCCAATAGTTTTCTGTGTCAGGCATAATTGACTGTTCACGACGATTGACTGGCACTGTCTTGAGATATAAATACCTACATTTCTTACGCAGGTAATCTTCCGTTAACCCATCACAGATAGATATTAATATTCGCTCAGAAACCCAAGTGGTCTCTTTACCATTCCGATCGGCGCGTACGATAATATCTCCTTTGATGAAGTTCATGCTGTTACAGACTGATTTTTTAGTAAACGTGCTTGCTTAACTAGGTTTGACACATTTGCCTTGGCATCAACGATTGCTTGCTCGTATCGTAACCATACCTCTGCAGCCTTTACCAACAAGGCGGCATCTGTCTGTCTGCCTTTGAGTACTTCTCGTACCCATTGCCGATCGCAACCATACTCCTTGGCAACTACACCAAAGGAGCCATAGTGCGACCTTAAACCCTCGTAAATTTCTTCTAGCGTAAATGATTCGTTTGCCATTTCTTTTTCTTTTCTTTGCGCCGTTATTTAGGCTTCTATTTAATTATGTTGCAAAGGTAAGCACATATATTATGTGTTCGCAACTTTTTTTCACATAATTTATGTGATTTT
>JAAFHO010000611.1 GCA_013297575.1 Chitinophagales bacterium | reverse complement strand
GTCGAATGGACAAAATACAGCAATGGCTACGGGTCTTGCTGCTGGTTCATATGTCGTCACGGTAACTGATATGAATGCGTGTACAGCATTAAAAAGCGTAAATATAATAAATCCAGCATTGCTGCAAGGATCTATTCTATCTATTTCGAATGTCACTTGCAATGGTGCGGCTAATGGTGCTGCAACAGCTACAGCTACCGGAGGAAGCACACCTTATACCTATGAATTTAGGAATGCCTCGAATTTGGTGATTCAAGTAGCCAGTACAAATTCGAGTATTGTTAATCTTGCACCCGGTACGTACTCTTTGATAGTGAGGGATCAAAATGGATGTACTTCGCAGGTCCCATTTGTTATTAACCAACCAACACCCGTGGTAGCAACGATAGCCACCACAACACCTGCATCCTGCAATGGAGGCACAAATGGAACTGCAACCGCTGCTGCTTCTGGCGGTACACCAGGTTATACATTTACATGGCCCGGTGGTTTTACAGGATCAATAAGAACCGGACTTGCTGCTGGGGTTTATGTCGTTACTGCTACGGATGCAAATGGTTGCCAGTCAACAGCCACAGCAACAATTGCGCAACCTAGTATCCCAATTTCTATTACAAATAACTTGATTACCAATGTTTTATGTAATGGAAATGCAACAGGGGCAATTCAAATAACAGTATCTGGTGGTACACCGAATTACAATTATAATTGGAGTAATCCTGCACCAGATGTAGAAGATCCAAATGGACTTGTTGCTGGGAATTATAACCTTACGGTGACGGATAATAATGGTTGCACCGCTACGACATCTGTTACTATTTCACAACCTCCAACATCGGTTGTTGCTACTATTTCTAATATCGTAAATGCACAATGTACCGGAACTGGTACCGGAGCAGCAACGGTTAATCCTTCTGGCGGTACTTTAGGTTACACTTTTGTATGGTCTAATGGCCAAACCACTCAAACAGCCACAGGACTTTCTGCTGGTTCTTATGTCGTAACAGTAACCGATGGTAATGGCTGTACTACGATCGCCACGGCTATAATTGCTAATCCAGCCAATTTGACCATAGCGCCATTAACGACTACGAATGTGGTCTGTTCGGGATCATTGACAGGTGGCGCAACTGTATTAGCGGCTGGAGGAACGCCAAACTATCTATATCAATGGTCTAATATGACGACTGGGCCAGTCTTGAGCGGTGTTGGTGCAGGTAATTATAGCGTAACTGTCCAAGATAATAATGGCTGTACAGCGCAGACTAGTATCAATGTTTCGGAACCAACGCCTGTTATTGCTACTATTCAAAGTACTACACCAATTACTTGTAGTGGAGTAAACAACGGAACAGCCACCGCTGCTGCTTCAGGTGGGGTTGGGCCATATACTTTTGAATGGCCTAATGCGGTTTTCGGTAAAGTAATAACTGGACTGGCTTCTGGTAGTTATACCGTCACCATACGTGATAATAATAACTGCTCAGCAACAGCAACAGCAATTATTATTGCAGAACCTAGTGCCTTAAATGTAGCAGTTGCATCCAAAGTGGATGTGCTTTGCTTCGGGGGGAATAATGGTGCCATAAATATCACAGTATCCGGTGGTACGCCTAATTTTAATTACAATTGGAGTGGCAGTGCACCTGATGTTGAGGATCCAAATGGGCTTGCTGCTGGCACCTACACTGTAACAGTCACAGATGCAAATGGTTGCTCTACGAGTACAACCGTTGTCATAACCCAGCCTGTAGCAGCAGTTACTGCCACGGTTGTTGGAACAAATCCACTATGCAATGGAGCTGCCAATGGTACGGCAACTGTAACACCCGCAGGTGGAGTTGCGCCATATTCTTATTTATGGTCAAATGGCCAAATTACAGCAACATCTACAGGCATGACTGCAGGTGCGTATGTTGTCACGGTAACAGATGCAAATTTATGCCAAACAGTTACAACAGTAGTATTGTCTAATCCTACATTAGTATCGGTCTCCATATCTAATACTACGCCTATTAATTGTTTTAATGGTAATAATGGTACGGCGACCGTCGCAGCGACCGGTGGCTCGCCCGGATATACTTACTTATGGCAGAACTCCGCCAATGCAACAGTCTCCACTTCCAATGTTGCCAATGGCCTTAATGCAGGTACTTATCGTGTTACAGCGACCGATTTGAATGGCTGTACAGCCAGCGCATCGATCACATTTGGACAGCCCACCCAGGTTATAGTAAATATCAGCAATACATCGAATGTTAGTTGCTTCGGTGGAAATAATGGCTCCGCTACTGCCAATGCAAGTGGTGGTACCGCACCTTATACCTTTAGTTGGCCTGGAGCAGTTGCGGGGGCTTTAAGAACTGGGCTTGTTGCTGGTTCATACATTGTAACGGCAACTGATGCTAACCTTTGTACTGGAACAGCTACCGCCATCATTACGGAGCCCCTAAGTTTACCCAGTATTTCTAGTTTCGGAACCACTGATGTATCTTGTTTTGGTGCTTCAACAGGGGCAATAAATATTACACCTACCGGCGGAACACCACCATATAGTTACGACTGGTCGGCTCCCGCACCCGATGTGGAAGATCCTAGTGGACTTCCTGCTGGATCTTATACCATTGTACTTTCAGATGCAAAAGGCTGTACTTATCAACAAACATTCGTCATCGCACAACCTGCTACTCCTATTTCGGTGACAGCGACTAAAGATAGCGATGCGCCTTGCGGTACTAATAATGGCAGTGCCACCGCCAATCCTATGGGCGGTACTGCGCCTTATACCTATTTATGGTCAAATGGCCAAAATTCCCAACAAGCAACAGGCCTGATTGGGGGCTCGTATGTGGTTACTGCAACAGATATAAAAGGCTGTACCGCCATTACTTCTGTTAATATACTTGAACCAGGAGGACCAACAGCACTCATAACAGGCCAAACGCCTGTGTCATGCTTTGGATTTAATGATGGTTCTGCCACGGTAACACCTACAGGGGGCACTCCTCCATATAGTTTTAATTGGTCTGGCGGAACGAGCGGAACAACCACAAGAACAGGACTTGCTGCTGGAATTTATTTTGTTACTATTTCGGATAGTGCAATGCCTAGCTGTGCAATTGTTGCTAGTGTTACTATTGCACAACCAACCGATTTGACAGAAACGGTGGTTGCTACAATACCGACCTCGTGCGAGGGTGCTACAAATGGAATTGGAACGGTAGATGCAGACGGGGGGACGCCTCCTTACACCTATACTTGGCCCGGTACATTAACGGGCGCTACGCAAATGGGCTTGGCCGCAGGTATATACATCGTTACCGTTACCGATGCCAATGGTTGTATAGAAGCAGTAAATGTAGTTATTGGTAGTAATGGTACACTTAATCTTAATTTTATTGCTAATATCGGCGTAGTTTGTCCGTCAACTACTATTCCAATCATACCACTTTCCGCTCAACCCAACGATCCTAATACCGTTTATACTTGGTCGGGTGGGGTAGTGGCCGGCCTTCCAAATGGTACTTCAACGGGATTAAATCCGAATATACCTTCATTTATTGCCTCTAATTCAGAAGGTACCTACACCGTAACAGTCACTTCAAATTTACAAGGATGTACTGCAAGCCGTACTTTTGAAATTATTATTCAGGACAACACAGCACCCGTTTTCCAATGCCCAACTCAAATGGTCATGGTTGGTAATGACCCTGATAATTGTGCGGCAAAAGTAAATTGGACTACTCCAACCGCTACGGAT
>JAAFHO010000610.1 GCA_013297575.1 Chitinophagales bacterium | reverse complement strand
GAGGGTATCCGACTGTAGGCCCATGTATGCATACGGCTTTACATTGAGGTATCCATTTGGCGCAGCAGGGGCATGCTCAATCGGTATTCCGGCTGGCACAACGCAGTAATTGTCGCTGTCTTTTATATCTTCGTGGATATAGTCGCTTTGTACGTAAAACGTTTTTTCAATGGCAGATCCATTTTTTTTAACAATCACCCAATAGTTTGGAGCCGCAGGTAGTTCGCCCGCTCTACCGAGGCCCGATTCCTGAGGAATGGACTGCCCCAAAAAATGCGGCAGGATAAAATGAAGATGGAGCCCTTTTTTCAACCGACAGTTGCGGTCAGAAAAGGGTTTGCTGACGATAGAATCCCCCAAAAAAGGTACGTCATAATTGTAATCCTGTGCGCCGTCGCTCCAAGGTAGCCGTTCAAAATCTGCCAATGGCGAACAAACAAGGCTATCCTCCGCTAAGAGAAGACCTTCTAAACGTATTGGAACGAAAAGTGATTGAGTCATATAATTTATATGGTCGTTTTAGCGCGTTATCGATTCAATTGGTAAGTATTTGCTATTTCTTTTACATCAAGCCCCCAAGTATTTGTCACTAGCAGACCTTCTTGTAGTCAAGTAAAAAAATATTATAACGTAAAGATACTATGTGCCGCAGCATACACAAGGGGGGTGAAAATCCCATTAGTACGGGGTAAAAGTTTCATAAACACGGTGTGAAAATTCCAACCACTCAACTTCGTGATTTATCTCAACAGGAGTATAAAATAACGGTATAAAAAACAATATTGCCGTTTTTGCAGCGTGTCCTTATTTCCTAACCTGCTGCGGAGATACCCCAAAACGTTGTTTAAATATTTGCCCAAAATGTTTGGCATCATTGAAGCCTACGGCGAACATAACTTCTGATACCCGCTTTGTTTTGTCGGTTTGAAACAAACGGTAGGCAGTGTCCAACCGATAATCGCGTATCAGTTGAGCAGGGGTTTTATTAGATAATATCTTTATTTTTCTAAACAACTGTGAGCGACTCATCGCACATTCATTCGTCAAATCGTCTATCATCAAGGACTCGTTTCCGATATTCTTGGCGATATAGTTATGGACATTTGCCATAAGCTGCTCGTCGAGTGGTGAATGATCGGGTTGAGATACCTCCGTATCTGATTGATTGTGAATAACGAGTCGGGACTCCGCGTCTGTTGATTCTCTTATGGATAAGGTCAATACGCTGCCTTTGGGCATCATTTGAAGGGCATTCAATAATAACTGATAGGCGTCTTTACCAAATTCTTGCTGTGTCATTTCGGTAGATTAAAAAAGAAAAGTGTTGTTAATTAAAGTCTTTTAGGTTTCCGCCTGTTCGTTTGGGGGCTTACTGAGGTAAAAAATACATAAAATAAATATTAAATATTTTATAATATATATTATTTTTTTAAAAAAAATATTAGCACTTAATTTATCACACTGCTTTTCTATAAGCACTCTGATAATTAATTGTGTCCAAATACTTAAGTTTCACGACGTTGCTTATGTTTTCCTACCATTATGCACCGAAAGTTGTCCACGGCATAGTTGGTAACGAGATAATACACGCAAGTTTTAAAGTTAATGGCAAAGGTAATTCAACTGTTGAATTATCCAATACCTAATTTATATATTTTTTCAGGCTTCTATAAGTCAGCATGTGCCAGCCATTTTCGGTTTAATTTTTTTTAATGCGGAAATTGAGCGTTTGGCCAAAATATGGTTTTAAAAGGAGTCTTTGGAGGTTGAGAGCACTCAAAATAGCCTAAATGCCTCAAATTAAGAGGCTGTATTATAAGTATGGAGTTGAAAATACCAACAAAATAATATTTTGATTGAGCGTAGTGTCGGCGTGACTTGAAGTTAGGCCGACACTCTACCAAGACTTTTTTGATATTTTATTTGGTCAAGATGAAGTACTGAGACCAATTACCATGCTTCTGAGACGGTCTATTAGATATAGAAAATTGATATCAATTTATAATTGGAGGCGCAAAGGTATCGTTCAGTATCATAATTTATACACGTATAAATACCTGTTTTTGTAAATCACGTATTTATACGTGTATTCAATTTTTTCATTGTTTTAAAATATTTATAAAAACTTGGCCGTTCGCATTTCGGCCAAAAAAGGTCAGATTTTACCCAAATATTAAGGTACCCAAATAGTTAAAAACTAAGTGAATCAAGCCATAATATAAGCCCTTTTTTTTAATCTCATTCCTTATAGCGAAGTTATCCAAAATACACCGACCTTTGCGCCGAAATTTCGGGATTTTCGAATCCTATAAAAAGCACCATTCATGTTCCAATTATTACAAAACACCTTAGGCCGTATGCGCTTTATTGCCTTTACGGAAGGTATTTCTTATCTTATTTTATTGTTTATTGCCATGCCATTAAAATACGTTTGGGGGCATCCCATGGCCGTGCGCTCTTTTGGCTCTGTGCATGGTTTTTTGTTTGTATTGTATGTATTATTTGTCTATTTGTGCTACAAACAATATGGTTGGAATACACGGAAGGCGGCCATTTTATTGTTTATTTCCTTGGTGCCATTTGGTAATTTTTATGCAGATCGGCATTATTTGCAATCTGAAAACCAATAAGTAATGCGCAACCGCAGCACCCAAAAAAAAGCACGCAGCATCGTCTTTTGTTCAAACGTATGCTGCGTGCTTAAGGTATTTTCTAGTGTCTAGTTAGTTTAGGTATTTTTATCGTTCCAAAGTAAATCAAAAATCAGCCCATCCATTAATTGCAACCCATTTCAATCCGCGAAAGCGCATCATTATTGGGGAAACAAAAGCCGGACATGGTACGAACGGGTGCATAACGGGTAAGATTTGGGTCATAAAGACCATTTTCCAAGAAGGAAACAATATCATCTACTTCGCTATCAGAAAGACCCAAAGGATGGAAAAATGCCGAAATTTGTGATGCCGGCACCAATGGATTCTCCGGTATTCCTTTATTAAAGTATTCTACCACTTCATGCAACGAGTTTTTACTGGCACCGTGGAAGTAAAAACCTACTTCTTTTAAATTGTATAGTTGTGGTACTTTGAATTTGTGCATATCTTCTGTTTTACCGGTAAATCCTCCTCTGCCCAAATTCCGTTTGTCGTTAGCATCTGTTCTGAATACCAGATTTTTACCTTGGTACAAATTATTGACACCCAGTGCAAAAAAGCCATGTGGTAGTTTATTGAGGGAAGGACTATTGTGGCAATTAGAACAGCCCGCCTTTCCAAAAAACAGCAGCGCGCCTCTTTTTTGCTCTTCGCTCATCGCCGATTTTTCGTTCTTTAACCATCTTTGAAATGGTGCTTCATTCGTCAGAATCGTACGGAAATAAGCAGCAATAGCAAAAGCAGCAGTGTGACGGTTATAACGCGTTTCAACTGGAATTTCAGGGAATGCCAAATCGAACAAAGCCGTATAACCCAAAGAATCGGTCACGTTTTTATTGATAACTTGGCGGTGAACTGCCAATGCGCGTTCATTATTGGCTTCCAATCCTTGTAATTCTTTAAAATTGATCTCCACTAAGGTATCTTGGTGCCAAACAGATTCGGTGCCTTCGTTGACATTAAAACTCCCAAATGTGCCTGCCCAAAGTGCATTGGTCACAAAAGTAAGATTGATAACTGGTAGTGGTCTTGCGCCTTGTGCGTCCACCTCACTGCCCAAGTATAAAGGGTGCTTGGAACGGAGTTCTCCGCTTTGCCCAAATCCTA
>JAAFHO010000060.1 GCA_013297575.1 Chitinophagales bacterium | reverse complement strand
TTCGTCTTACAGGTGCAATAGGCGACCATAATGTTTCTTCTACAGCAGGCAAAGTAGCCTTCACCGCAAGTTACAGCGCACCCATTTCCACCACTTTCATTAGCATACCCACCCAAAACCGATTTCATATCCTGATCGGACAATGGGACTCCAAGATTTTTGTTTTTCATAATAAATCTATATTTGAAAATTAAAAAAGAATGCCTACTCTTTTATAAAGGTTTTCGGCTACCCCTTTCCTTAATTTTTTAGTTTAATCGTAGTACTTACACTAAATATTCTTCCCAACCAGTTTGGCCTCCACCAGGAGCTGTACAAGTTTGAACTTGTGACCATGTACCATTGGCATTATAGCAGGTTACAAAACTAACCCCCGTACCTTGATGGCCTTGACAGCCTTCTCCTCCTTGTGGAGGATTTGCCATACCTGTGCATGAAACGGTTCCGCCATCTGCACATTGTTTAGTGACAGTACAGGTGTCACCACCATTACCACCAATAATCATTTTTGCCTGTGAGGGTGATAGTTGAATACCAAAATTTTTGTTTTTCATAATACATCTATATTTGAAAATTAAAAAAATGCCTACTCTTTTATGAAGGTTTTCGGCTGCCCCTTTTGCTCTTTACGATCAAAAGATATGTTTTAACTCTTCAATACTGTATGTTTCGGGTAATTGCTTGCCATCAATAAAGATGGTAGGCGTAAAACGGATATTGGTTTTTTCGCACCAATCAGACATCGCATCTATTTTGTCCTTTTGCGCTTCTACTTCACCATTGAGGGGGTATTTGGCTGCAAATTTTTCGTAGTCTTTTACAGGAGGCAAATACCAGTCATCTAGTGCTTTTTGGGTCAATTGGGCATCCCCTTTGGCTGCAATGGCCATCAAGTGACGCACCACTATACCACCTCTGTCCGCTTCTTTGTTGCTTGAGGTAAAGATGATTTTTAACTTAATATCTTTGTTCCGTTCTATAATGGATTCTAAATTGGGATGCGCGCTAGCACATGGACCGCAATAAGGGTTACACACTTTTACTATTGTATGACGGGCATTCGGATTTCCTACCTCTATACCAATGTGGTTATAGTTATTCGGTATAACTTGCTGCTTATCCAATATTCCGTCAAAAACATCTGGATTGTAAAGCAAACGGTGGTAAGCATCGGTGTAGTTTTTTCCTTTTTTAAATTGAGCCAAAAGCGGTTTGAGTGCATACCAAGCAACAATTGGGAAGGCTACTGCAATAATCACCCATATAAAGTGATACGCTTCCAAAATCGGGGAGTAAGCATTCCACCAATAAGCAGGTATTGACCATAGTACTTCTAAGAGCAATACTGCTTGTACCATGAGGCACATCAAGCACCATTGTTTTACGATACGCCATTGATAGTAAATACTAAATACAATATAAGGTGCTGCCAAAGCAGATATGATGGCAACCATTGCCGCTTTGGTAGCCCATGTAGCGGGCAAGAAGAGCAGTAAGAACGTAGCCGCGAAATAGAAAAGCCCCATCTCGCTCCAACTAATCCCTAATATTTTTGCGGCCTTACTGCCCAGTACTGCATGACAATCAGTATTGCGACCCGCTGTACATATTTGCTTCACCAGTGCATTTCTATGGTCAATCTCGTACATCAATAATGGAATAGCCGCCACTACGCCCAAGGTCTTTATGATCCAAATGGATACCGATGTATAAGTTAGCCCTGTTGACTGAAAAAAAAGAAGAGAAAACAAAGCATAGATTGCTATACCGCCACTGATTAGGGCTATTTGAGCACTAGCGGCTCTTTTTTCCTGCTGCTTATTTTTAGCATATTCTCTTTCTCCGCTGTCAGATTCTTTCTCCGCTACAAAAATAATGTTTTCCCAGTCTTCTAAGAATTTCGATAAAAGGAGGTGCTTCTTTTTGTTGTTTTGATAATAAGTAACGGTCTCTTTTCCGTAATCGGTTACCAATACAAAATCCTTACCCGTTGGTTGGTTCTTCATATAAGCCACAAAAGGGGCTTCTAGTTGATCGGCCTGTTCTACTGGTATCCGGTAAGTTGCATTAGGAACATTTAATCGGTCAAAAACTTGATTTAAACTAAAAAGGCTAGGGAAAAACGGATTTTCCTCCAAGTTTTTGCGGAGTGTAGTTTGAGTAATATTTACATTTAAGCTTTGAAGATACTTAAACGCCGTACTAATGATTTGGGTGTCGAATGTTTGAAGCATAAAGATTAATTTTTGTTTTCTATTAAAAGTGATGCACAAAGATGTAGGTGTGTCATTCTGCCCAACAAATACAAAAAGAGGGACTTGTCGTAAACGGCAAGACCCTCTTCTAATGGTCAATGTTCGTAGATATACTACTGTTTTATCAGTTTTACAACTTTGACTGCTGCGTTTGGTAGTGTGAACCTGCCAATATACAAGCCACTCGATAGTTCATTTAAGTCAACAGTATGCACCTCATTATCGGAAAAGTCAGGGACTTCATCAATAGTAATTTGTTTAACGTACTGTCCTGTGATAGAATAAATATCTAAAATAAATGCCGTAGTACCTTGTACAACTATTTGTGCTTCAAATGGATTTGGGGTTACTGTTAACTTAGTATCTAGATCATCATCTAAAGATTGCCGTTCTTTGCCTTTAACTATTTTAAAATCTGTACACAATGTCAAATAATACCTACTTTTATCGATTAATTCCTGTGCATATTGCCTACAACTCGACAACACCGCAGGGTTTCCATATTGCCCATTGTTTGTGTTCATACATTTACAAAAAATGCCCGAATTGTATAAACGAACCCAATTGATAGGTATCGGATCAGTATCTGAGGGATACCGAAAGTAAGAGGCTGTTGGACACGGATTTTGACACATTTTTTGTTCAGCAGCACCTTCTTCACGTAGTAGTACTAGATCTTCAATAATTAAGTTATCTGTTCTAATATCATGTCCACTCGATAGCGTACCATCTTTACATATTGTATATAATGTGGCATTAATGCTCTCCCAATTTGTAGGTAATGTTACGTAATATTCAGTAGGTGCATTTGGTAAAATTATTGTTGTTACAGGGCCTCCATTGATAGAATAAGTGACTTGATACCCTAAAAAAGGCCCACCTGGCGGGGCATCCCAACTAATATGGGCGATAGGTGGTGGACCCGGTAAAATTTCCAGTTGGATATTTATTGGGTTTGGGCAGTTTTGTGCAGACAATTTAACACCAAAAAATGTTGTGAAAAGTAATAAAATTGTCAAAATTGAAAGATTTTTGTTCATAATTTAAAAATTTACGTTTATTTACGCCCAAAGAAAACGCTATCCTACAATTTGAGCAATTACATTTTTAGATAAATGTCCTAATTTTCGGTAAAGCTATACGATGAAAGAAACAAAAACACTTAAACTGATTCGCCTTTTTAAACCACACGAAATACTTGAAATACGGCAGTTTATACGCACGACGTATTTCAATCCCAGTAAAAAGCTGGTGGCATTATTTGATTATATTTTGAAGTTTAGTCCTAATTTTGAAGATGATAGGATGACTTATGAGGCTGCTTATGAGTATGTATATCCCCACGGAAGCGACCAATCCAATCCTCAAAGAGTAATGGGCAAGATCAGTTCAAAATTGAACACACTACTTGAAACGTATATTGAAGTGGCTGGATTACAAAAAGATGCTTATACATCTGCAAGCTACAGAAAAGACTGGTTTCGGCAAAGAGGAGAGTCTGATTTCGAATTCGATGCCATTAAAGATATGGATCTGGCTAATCAAAAACAGATACATGACACGGAAGTCAAATTATACCACCAGTATAGGGTAGCATGGGAATACCTGCGATGGGAAACCTTTTCGGGAAATCCGTATCAAAAATTGGATTTTTTGCAAACAAATGAACGCCTAGACGAATATTACCTTCGAGCAAAACTGGAAACCTTATGCCACCGCGCTAATCATGCCTTGCTGATAAAACAAAAAGAACCGTTATCAGAAGAGGTCTTTATATTAGAAAAATTACTACAACTAAATATAACTAACCTTTCTGATATTACTTTACTTTGGCACAAAGCACTAATTTTATTACTTGCTCCAGATCAAAAAGACCTCTATTATCAACTTAAATCAAACTATACGCTATCGCAAGAACTGCTGAGTACTATTGAAAAACGGACTTTTTTCCATTATCTGTCTAACTGCGCCCGATATTGTTTTACGGATGCAGAAATATATAGTCAGGAAATATTTGAACTTTATCAATTACAGCGGGAGCAGAACATACTTCTGACCAATAATTTTTTAGGGCCAGAATCTTTTTACAATATCATAACCACTGCCATATACCTTAAAGAAATACAATGGGCTGCCACGTTCTTTGAAGAATATAATGGGTTATTGCATCCGAACAATGAAAAAAGCGGTGATATGAAGTCTTTATGTGAAAGTTATATCGCTTTTGAGCGTGGGAGTGCAAATGATGCACTTGATTTGCTCAATGCTACGCATTTCAAGGATATCTATTGCAAACTAAGTGAAAAACGCCTTCGGTTAAAAGTGTATATTGAACTAGATTTGATTGATTTGTGCTTGGATCACATCAATTCTTTTAGAAAGTTTTTATCTGTTAATAGCGGTCAAATTGCTCCTCATCATTTGGAGGGTAATCGGGCATTTATTAATTACGCAATGGCGATGCAGCGCTCTAAATTTTTTAGTCCAATCCAATTAAGCGAGATCGTAGCAGAAGTAAAAAACTGTACTATATTGCCGGAACGCAATTGGCTGCTTTCTAAACTGAGCTCAACCTATTCGGTAAGCCAGAGTACCTAGAAACGGTCTTTAAAGTGTTGTTTTTAATAAAAATCATCCCCCTTTTTCCACTTCAATAGCAATTGGCGCTTTTAATTCTGCCAGTTCCAATAAAGCACTACCCTCTTTTTTTTGCATCATTTGCGTCAATTGACAACAATGCTCAAAAAAGGTTTTTGCCTGCGCTGCATTTAATACCGTACGCGGTTTGTAGGCGATCAAATAAAAATTATTGCCTTCTATATTTGCTGGTGGGCGTTCTGATAAAAACGCTTGTATTTCGGGGCTAAATTGTTCCCGAATCATGGATTCAATACTGCCAGTCAGCCAAAAACGGTCTGAAAAGTCGGGATTTTCGGGGAAATTAATATCATTTGCCAACCCTATTTTTTGCATTACTTTGCGCCACCAGTGCTCGGGTTTTAGGCTAAAATGTGGAAGTGCCCACTTATTATTATTGGCAAAAAACACCGTTTGCCTGATCTCTTGTGCCGATTTTCCGTTGGAAATAATATAGGAATAATCAAAAATATATACTTGCGCATCGCCGACTTGACCGCTCATTACATTTGTAACTTTGCCGCCCACACCCCATTTTCGGCGCTCGCGCTTAAAAAGGTCAAAGCCTTGTAGCAATTTACCAAATCCATTTGTATCAGCAGCAGCAAAGGAAAGGTTAAGTTGTTGCGATAATTGCTCCATTAGCGTGGTTCGAATAGCACGTTTTTTGCGTTTTAACATAACCATGCCCGTCACAAAAGCGAGCATACAAGCCCCAAATACTATGGGGAAAAAGATGGGAGAAATAAGTAGCATGGTGCCATTTTTTTGCAAATATAGGGATTAGGACGAATAAAACACAAAAAACTATGCTTTCGGTACAAATAGCCATTTTTATATCGTTGATTTCTATAAAAAGATATTGCGTTGTAGATGGTTGTGCTATATTTGCGGTTATATAACTACAATAACGTACGAAACCACCACTTTTAAGGAATATAATCAATAATATGAACCATTCTGTACATGTATTTTTTAGTAAACTATTTATTTTTAGCCTGCTCATTTACCTCCCAACAAGCACGCAAGCAGCTCATTTGGACATAAAAAAGACCGCGGTTATCCAAAAAAACATTACTGGCAAAGTGACCGCACCCGATGGGGAAGAACTCGCAGGTGTTACGGTCACGGAAACTGGAAGTACTAATGGCACGGTAACAGATGCCAATGGTAATTACCGGATGAGCGTTAGTGATGCCGCCCAGTCTATTGAGTTTTCGTACCTGGGTTATAGCCGTCAAGTCATAAATATTGATGGCCGACAGGTGATTGATGTGGTACTTGAAACGGATAACAAGACACTCCGCGAAGTAGTTGTTGTAGGCTACAATACGGAGAAAAAAGCTTTACTGACGGGAGCAATTGGAGAGGTAAAATCCTCCGATTTGAAAGATATACCCGTTCCTGGCATTGATGGTATTTTGCAGGGACAAACCGCCGGGGTACAAGTATCTCAAAACTCTGGCACACCTGGTGGTGCTATGTCGGTACGTATTCGAGGCGTGAGTTCCATCGGTGGTTCTAGCCAGCCATTGTATGTCATTGACGGCATACCGGTTACGACGGGCGATTTTGCACAGATTGGATACGAAGGACAAGGGGTGAATGCGCTTTCTGACCTTAGTCCCAATGATATTGAATCCATTAGTGTACTAAAAGATGCTGCTGCTGCCGCTATTTATGGCGCAAGGGCTTCTAATGGCGTGGTATTGATTACCACGAAAAGAGGAGGTAATCGGAAATCAGTGATCAATTTTAACGCATATTACGGTGTACAACAAGCCTGGAAAACACTAGACATGCTGAATGCCAAAGATTGGATGCTATACCGTAACGACTTAGCAGGATCGGAAGTATTTACACCAGACGATATCAATAATATCAAGACCAATACCGATTGGCAGCAGGTAATTTTCCGTACTGCCCCGATGTCCAATTACGAATTATCATCCACTAGTGGCAACGACAAAACGTCCGTTTTTATGAGCGGCAACCTGTTTCAGCAAGAAGGTATTCTAGTTGGTACCGATTATCAGCGGATCAATGGTCGCTTGAATGTAGATCATAAAATGTCTAAAAAAATGAACATTGGTGCAAGTATTGGGCTTTCTAGGGCCAAGACCAACCGAGTGGAAGGCGATCAGTCCTTGCACGGGCCACTACCCAATGGAATTTCTACACCGGCTATATTTCCAGTGTATAATGCAGATGGGACTTATAACCAAGAAGGGCCTTATTCCAATGCCATCTCTATCGCAAACGAGGCCATAAACCAGAATTTTTCGTTCCGTACGATTGCCAATGTCTATGCTGATTATAAGATTTTGCCCGGGCTTACTTTTTCTACCAAATGGGGTGTCGATTTTTTAAATTTCCGCGAGCACGCTTATGAATCCATCAAAACAGTACAAGGTGCCAAATTTAACGGCTTAGGCTTTGAAACCTATACCAATGTACTCAATATAGTGTCGAATAATTTTTTGCGTTATCAAAAAACGATACAAAAACATTCCATGGAAGTAATGGGTGGTTATAGTTTTGAACAGTACGAAAACCGCTCTTCTTTTATTCGGGCGCAAGATTTTGCCGATCCGGGATTACAGTACATTAATTCTGCTACCACGATTGTATCTGCCAGTACTTCTGGTTTTGAAAGTGGCATTCGTTCGTATTTTGGACGTGCTAATTATAATTTTGACAATAAATACTTGTTTACTTTTTCTGGACGCTTGGACGGATCATCGCGGTTTGGCGAAAACAATCGAAATGGTTTTTTCCCAGCGGCATCCGCTGCTTGGCGTATCGGAGAAGAGTCGTTTTTTAAGATAAAAGCCATTTCAGAGTTGAAAATAAGGGCTAGTTACGGTCTTACAGGGAATGATGATATTCCGCAGTTTCTCTTCGCAGCGTTATATGGTATTACTGCTTATGGTGGTCAACCGGGCGTTTATCCCAGTAATATTCCGAATCCCGACTTAAAATGGGAGACCACCGCACAAACCAATTTGGGTGTAGATATCGGCTTGTTCGACAATAAAATAGCCGTGACCATTGACCTCTATGACAAACAAACAAAAGACCTATTGCTCAGCCGACCATTACCTACCAGTTCTGGATTCTCCGTTGTTACCCAAAATGTAGGAAGGGTGCAAAACAGGGGTATTGAACTGTCATTGACCACCGATAATTTGCCCGGCAGATCGCTCTCTTGGAATACCCGTCTCAATGTATCAGCCAATCGAAACAAAGTACTGGAATTGTATAATAACCAACCCATTGACGACCTTGGGCGCGGCAGCAACCGCATAGAAGAAGGGCAACCCATCGGTATTTTCTACAGTTATGAATGGCTTGGCGTAGATCCATCTACAGGCGATGTAGTGTATGCTGATAAAAATTTTGATGGCGAAATTACTACCGACGACCGGACTAAAGTGGGTAATCCGCATCCAGATTTTATTGGGGGTATCACCAATACGTTTGGGTATAAAGGTATCGATCTGAGTGTTTTTTTTCAAGGTTCTTACGGTAATGATATGTTTAATGGTTCCCGCTTGTTTTTGGAATCATTACAGGGTGGGGATAATCAATTGGCAATTGTAAATAGACGCTGGCAAAAACCTGGTGATATTACCCCTATCCCAGATGCGACCAGCGATCCAGTGCGCGCCGCATCCAACAAGCGCGTATCGTCCCGTTTTATAGAAGATGGTTCTTATTTGCGCCTAAAAAACCTTACATTGGGTTATTCTTTCAACAAGGAATTACTGCGGAACAAAAAAATATCAGGGTTGAGGATTTATTTCAGCGGACAAAACCTGCTTACGTTTACGAATTACTCAGGTTTAGATCCCGAAGTAAACTATCGCGGCAACGAAAATGCTGTGATCGGTACCGATTTTTTCACTTACCCTCAAGCGCGTGCTTATACGTTTGGGCTTAATTTGACATTTTAACCATGAAATATATCTATATTATTGGCAGTTTACTGCTTTTTTCGGCCTCCTGCAATGTATTGGACGTAGAGCCACAAAGTTCAATCCCCGCATCGGAGGTATTCAAAGACAAAAAAGGCATCCAACGCGGTATTAATGGGGCATATTCCAGCCTTCAAAGCCTGAGTTACTATGGCCGGAATTACGGTATTTTTGCCGATTTAGCGGCGGATAATTTAGTACATCCGCCCAATGCGACATCAGTGAATTTTGCAGAAATTGATAACAACAGCATTTTGCCAGAAAATGAATCGATTGATGGTATTTGGACGGCTATTTACGACGGTATTAACGTCGCCAATAATGTAATTGTGGAAGTACCCAATATCAGTGACATGAGCGAGACCGAAAAAAATGTGGCACTGGGCGAATTGTATTTTATCCGAGCATTGCACCATTTTAACCTGCTCAATTATTTTGGAGCCATTCCAGTAAAAACGACACCAACCATTGGCGTAGAGCAAGTGAATGTTCCCCGCGATGAAGTAGCGGCTGTAAATGCTGCCATCATTACCGATTTATTATTTGCGATAGAACATTTGCCAGCAGGTGGTAGTAAAATAAAGGCATCCCAAAATGCAGCCAAAGCGCTGCTTGCACGGGTTTACCTGTACCAAAAAGATTATGCTAATGCAGCCCGATATGCCAATGAAGTGATCGTTAGCAATAGTTATCAATTACTTCCGAACTATGCCGATATATTTACAGGTGAGGAAACAGCTGAGTCCATTTTTGAAGTTGATTTTATTGCATTGGACAGGAATAGGATTGCGGAGTATAATTTCCCCCTCAACCTCAATGGCCGCCGCGAAGTGGCTCCTTCTGATGATCTTATCAGTAAATATACCGCTGGTGATGAACGCCTACCCGCATCTATTTCGTATTCGGGTACATTGCCATATTCGATTAAATACGATGATTTGAGTACTGGCAGCGATAATGTAATTGTGTTGCGCTTGGCAGAAATGTACTTGATACGCGCCGAAGCAACAATACAACAGGGCGGCGATGTGCAAAAAGTAAAGGACGATATTAATGCGATCCGTTTACGCGCTAATTTGGCAGCAACAACCACCAATACCCCAGCAACATTGTTGACAACCATTGAATTGGAACGCCGATTAGAATTTGCTTTTGAAGGACATCGGTGGTTCGATTTGGTACGAACTGGCCGTGCTTTAGAGGTATTGCCTACGGTAAAATCTGTTAATCAAACATTATTTCCCATTCCATTGAGCGAAATTCTGATCAATACAAATACCGGGATGTA
Organism: Chitinophagales bacterium; assembly: GCA_013297575.1. Classification (GTDB taxonomy): domain Bacteria; phylum Bacteroidota; class Bacteroidia; order Chitinophagales; family Saprospiraceae; genus M3007. Next base: position 4,902 of record JAAFHO010000060.1, on the reverse strand, counting down.
TCAAAATCCAGGGTATTAATGAAGCACTTACTCACTTTTTAACAACTATTTTATGCGCACTAAACACATTTATTTTCTACTTTTCATCTTGGGTATTTCCCTTTCCAATGCCTGTAAAAAAGATGATCCACCACCAGCCAATCCAACATCGGGATTTACAGTCAGCAAATTGACGGCAGTAGTGGATGAAGAAGTACAATTCACGAATACCTCTGCCAATGCGACTTCCTTTAAGTGGAGTTTTGGCGATGGCACAACATCTACGGATGCATCTCCTAAAAAATCATACCAAACATCAGATAATTTTACGGTAACGTTGGTTGCTACTGGCGCTGGCGGCTCTAATACCAATACCACTGTAGTAAAAGTATTGCCATTTGGTGGGTTTACCGTAGAAAACGAAGCAGATTTGATTGCTAACAAACCCGTGCAAATGACCAACAGTTCAAAAGGTGCAGTATCATATCAATGGGCTTTTGGCGATCCAGCCAATTCTACAGCCACCACGGCTAACCCGACCTTTACCTATCCAGCTGCGGGTACATACACCGTTACGTTAAAGGCCATTAGTGCCGTGGGCGAAACTGCGGTTTCCAAAACGATCACAGTCAAAGGTGCTCCTGTGACAAAAGATTTATACTATATCGAATATACGGCTAACGCCATCAAAAAACTAGCACTTGACGGTAGTGGAACCACTGCATCGGTATTAGATATAACAGGTAAGGCAGGTGCTGGAATGGCCTTGGATGCCGTAAATAATAAGATCTACTTTAGCGATTTTGAAGTAACCGGAACGGGTAATATTTGGAGGATGAACCTCGACGGAACGGGTCTTACTGCTATTGCCTCCAATCTTTCAGATCCGTATGGCGTTGCTGTTGATCCTGCGGGTGGAAAAGTCTATTGGGTAGATGATTTGGGCAATGTATCGCGGGCTAATTTGGATGGTTCGTCGCCACAGATAGGTTTAGTAAATATTCCTTCAGGTCAAATGCGTGCCATTGCCCTTGATCTGAAAAATAACAAGATGTATTTTTACGAAGTAAATGCTGAAATTCTATATGTAGCCAATTTGGATGGTTCTAATGTGACACCATTGATTACTGCTTCTTATGGATATGCTATATTGGTGGACACTGTTAATAATAAACTGTATTATGATGAGCAGAATGCTGGAAAATTGTTTCAAACGAATTTAGACGGTACTGGCCAAGTTACCATTGATGCTGATGGAACTCGTATCTATGGTATGGCCATCGATCACACCGAAAATAAACTATATTGGTCAGGACGCGACAATGGTAAAGTCATTCGCGCTAATTTGGATGGCTCCAGCCCCGAAACCTTGGCTACTGGCCTCACCAGCCCACGTGGCATTGCACTAAAACTATAAGCATGAACAGCACAATACGATTATTTTTAATGGTGGGCTTCTTTTGGCTTGCAGGTTGTAAAAAGGATGATTTTCCTGTTCCGCCGGCCAGTACTGTTCCGCTTTTTACGTTTACGGTGGACAATAATGGATTTGCTCCAGCATCTGTTGTATTTACGAATACTTCTATTGTACCCGAGCGGGCTGGAGCAGTAGCCTATAACTGGAATTTTGGCGACGGAACTACTTCGACTGAAGCCAGCCCGACCCATATCTATGCTGTCGCAGGCGTGTATCAGGTCAAAATGGTAGCGGTAACTTCGAGTTCAAATGAAGTAAAAACCATCTCCAAAACCATTGTCATCAAAGACCCTGCGGCAACGGGTATTCCGGTCTATTTTACAGATGGGACACAGTTGTTTTCGGGTTTAGTTAATAGTGTTGCCCCTGTCATGGAAATTCTGCCAGTCAGTGGTTTGCAAGATTCCTACGGCACTACTTTCGATACGGTCAACTTCAAGTTGTATTTCAGCGACTACGATGCAGGCACGATATACCGTTGCGAACCAGATGGATCGGGTCAAGAAGTATTCCGCAGTGGCCTCGATGCACCCAACGCTTTGAGTATTGATTATGCTAATGGCCATCTTTATTGGGATACAAGTACTGGTATTCAAAGGGGTGACCTAAACAGCAATGACGTGACACAAAAAGAAGATTTTGTGACAGGACAAACCAATGATCCCGATGGTATTTGCATTGATCCAGTTAGTAAGGCTATTTTTTGGATTAACTATAATGGTGGCGTTTGGAAAAAAAATCTGGATGGTACTGGCGAATCCGAAATTATTCCACTGGCAGAAGGCGGCAGTTTGATTGTTGTCAATAACCGTATTTACTTTGATCAGTATATTGCAGCGGGTGATATTCACCTAAAATCGGCCAAATTAGATGGCTCTGATATTGCTGTTTTGGCTACCGGTATCACCCGTGTTGTATATGCACTCGCGTATGAGGCGAGCGGGCAAAAGATTTATTGGGGCGATCGGAACAAAGGCACCATTATGCGTGCTAATCTCGATGGTTCCAGTGCGGAAGCGTGGTATGTGGATATAAATACGCGGCCTAGAGGTATTGTTTTTGGGAAAAAACGTTAGGCTATAAACTTGTTTGGGAACGTTGCTTTCACGGCTGCGTTCCTAAGGAATGAAATTTAAATAAAGGTACAGATTTGGCGGCTTCATTTTGCCCCTCTCTTCGTTATTCATCGGTTGTTTAGCACCACTAAACGCCCTCTTCATGCCTTGATAGAGACAAAATCATCTCCCAAAATTTGTACCTTTATTTAAATTTCATTCCTAAACAAGTTCAAAAAACACCAATTATCCCTCTTTAATCATATAACATGACAGAACTTGAAAAGTATATACAAACGTATTTTGGGGTGAGTCAGAATGATTTAGGTAAAATTATTTCGTTTTTCAAGTTAACAACCTTGAAAAAAGGCGATTATTACCTCAAAACCGGAAGACATTCGGATCGACTAGGATTTGTACAAAGCGGGATCGTCAGAGAATTTGTTGTCATGGACGATAAGGAAGTCACCAAATGGATTTCTACCAAAGGCTATTTTGCCGTAGATCTATCGAGTTTTATTTTTCAACAACCTGCACGATGGAATATTCAAGCATTAACCGATTGCGAACTATATATTATTGACAATAAAGATTACCAACAAATTGGGCAAGTGATTCCCCGTTGGGCAACATTAGAAAAACTATTTATCGCCAAATGTTTTACGGTCTTAGAAGACAGGATTCTTACACACCTTTCTATGACTGCCGAAGAAAGATACCTCCAACTATTTAATTTTAACCCCGAATTGTTTAACATAGTACCATTGCAATACTTGGCTTCGATGCTTGGAATGACACCAGAAACTTTAAGCAGGTTAAGAAAAAAAGCGGTTAGGAACGATAAACGTACTTCTTGATTTTTGTCAAGAGCACGCCTTGGTTTTGGCTAGACCTTTGCATTGTCAATTAAAAACAACGACAATGTTTACAAAACTAAGTTTATTAACCGCATTTAGCCTAACTGTTCAAGTAATGGCGTTTGCACAAAACAATTCAACAATGAGAAGTATCAATAACGATGCACCCGTAAAGTGCAGCAAAAGTATTACCATCAATGCTAGTCGTGAAAAAGTATGGGCTGTATTAACCAATATCGACAATTGGGCGAGCTGGCAAACAGATATTAGTAAACCCAAACTAAATGGTGTATTAGCCCCAAATACTACATTTGACTGGAAAACTGGTGGTGCAAAAATCCATTCAACACTGCATACCGTAGCCCCTTATAAAGATTTTGGATGGACGGGTAAAACTTTTGGGTTATTAGCCATTCATAACTGGACGCTCAGCGAAATAAACGGAAAAATTGAAGTGTCCGTTGCGGAAAGCATGGAGGGCTTTTTAACTAAAATATTTAAAAAAACCTTCCAAAAAAACTTGGAAAAAGGTATGCAAAACTGGCTTGATTTACTGAAAGCGACTTGCGAACAGGCGTAAATAATGACTATACCGTTGAGCAGTACTAAAACTAGCGCAATTCGGTTTTGGTACTGCTTAATTTCAATAGGAAAGGATAGAAAAAATATACGCTGAAAAAAAACAGAAAAATTATTTGTACATACAACTAATTAACCTTTACCTTTGCACAATAATTCAGCACATGAGATTAGAAGACGAATTAAATCAAACCAAGCCGTTTAAAAGTGAGTTTCAAAAATTGATCCTCAATATCTCGGTGACCAGCAGCTGGCTGAATACTATATTTATGGAAAAATTAAAGCCTTTTGATATAACACCGCACCAATACAACGTGCTGCGTATCCTCAAAGGCAGGTTTCCAGAATGTTATTGTAATCAAGAAATTACACGTAGAATGATCGATAAATCCTCTAATGCCACTAGAATAGTGGATAAATTGGTAGATAAAATGTTGGTTATTCGTACTGAAAATGAAACAGACCGGAGGCATGTGGACATTCGTATAACGGATGCCGGTATTGAGCTGTTAAACAGGATTGATACCATTTCATTTGTTGAAGATGGGAAACCTAAAATAATTAATGAAGAAAAAGCAAGGCTGATGAATGAGTGGTTGGATGAATTGAGGAGTTAAAAAAATTTGCCCAAATAGTTGTATGTACAATAGAAGTATATACACTTAATGTCACAACAAAAACACAACAAGTAATATTTATTCACAATTTTAAATCAATAATTATGCAAACGAAGTTAAATTTCCAACAGTCCTTAATCGCCGCACTTAAAGCAGCAGGTGTTGCCACAGTAGTCAATGCCATTTTGTTTTTTGTTTTTCGCGCCGCAGGTGTTTTGACCGACGATATTTTCATTCAACCAGGTCAAACATTAACACTAGTCCCTGTAATCATATCTAGTATTGTCCCAACACTGATTGCAGGTATCGTGTTTTTCTTATTTGAAAAATATACCAAT
>JAAFHO010000609.1 GCA_013297575.1 Chitinophagales bacterium | reverse complement strand
CAATATATAACATTTTTGTATTTGACAAGATCAACGCCTCAATGGTTTCGGGGCGGTTCATGTCAAAATAAGTGGACGTAATCCCCCATTTGGGCAAGTATTTTGTCAAAATAGTATGCGTAGAGCCAAATACTGCTGATGCCGATAAAATATGGTCGCCTTGCCCTAAAAATGTCATAAACGTAGCAAAAACAGCGGCCATACCTGTCCCTGTGGCTACGCCGTCTTCAGCACCTTCCAATGCACAGACTTTGTCGATAAATTCATCCACTGTTGGGTTTGAAAATCGACTATAAATATTTACATCTAAAGAATCGTCGGTAAATGCAGCGGCCATGTCTTCTGCCGATTCATAAACAAAACTGGAGGTAAGGAATAGCGGTGTGGAATGCTCCAATTCGGCTGTTCTTTTGCGTTGGAGGCGAATGGCTTGGGTTTCGGGTTGGTGTTTGTTAGATATTGGCATCCTTTTTATGAGTTAGTAATCATGGATATTTCCCAGGTCAAATCTGCTCCTGCAAGACGAAGGGTTTCGGCTACACTACAATATTTTTCCATAGATAAGGCAACGGCTTTTCGGGCTTTTCCTTCTTCTACTTTTCCAGCAAATGAAAATACCATGTGTGCTTTTTGCCAAAGAGATGGCTCTTTGTCAGGTTCGCGCTCGGCTGCTATTTCTATTTTGAAATCCGTGACTTCTTGACGCTGTTTTTTTAAGATCAAAAGGATATCAACAGCCGCACAACCACCTAGTCCCATAATGAGCATTTGCATTGGTCGGACTCCTGTGGCGGCACCGCCTGCTATTTCGGGGACATATAGAGATACGGCATTATCTTGTTCGTCGGTAGCGGTGGTATGGCTGCCGTCTGGAGCGCGTTGAATTGTTATTTTCATAATGAAATATTATTTGTTTTTACTGGCAATCTTGACCAATTCATTCAATTTCCATAACGCATCAATGGGAGTCATTGTATTTAAATCAATGGCCATTAATTCGTCTTTGATACGCATGGTGTATTCATCCACGTCAAAAATATGCAGTTGCAATGGCGCTCCAATACCTTTTACTTTTTTCCGTAGGTTCTCTGCTTTAGGTTGTGGAGTTGGTGCGTCTGGGGTATCGGCGGTTGATACGTTTGTTTCGATATGTTTTGATTCTAAGGTGCGCAAAATCTCTTGCGCGCGTTCCACAATATACTGCGGCATACCGGCCATACGTGCTACGTGGATACCAAAAGAGTGGTTAGAACCGCCAGGGGTTAGTTTGCGCAAAAAAATGACTTTTTGCCCTACTTCGCGTGTGCTTACATGGAAATTATGGATTCGGTCGTGTGTTTCTGATAGTTCATTGAGTTCGTGGTAATGCGTAGCAAACAGTGTTTTAGGATGCGCTCGTTCGTTGTTGTGCAGGTATTCTGTCAAACTCCAAGCAATACTGATGCCGTCATAAGTGCTGGTGCCACGCCCGATTTCGTCCAGCAAAATCAAGGAACGTTCGCTGATGTTGTTCATAATCAGTGCGGTTTCGTTCATTTCGACCATAAATGTACTTTCGCCACCACTGATATTGTCACTCGCGCCTACGCGGGTGAATATTTTGTCACAAAGTCCTATTTTTGCTTGTTTAGCGGGTACAAAACTGCCCATTTGAGCCATCAATACAATAAGGGCAGTTTGTCGGAGCAATGCCGATTTACCCGCCATATTGGGGCCAGTAATCAGAATGACCTGAATATCGTCGTTGCTCAGGTAAATATCATTTGGAATATACGATTCACCGATGGGCAATTGGGTTTCAATGACAGGATGGCGACCATCTTTAATGTCTAATACCAAGGAATCGTTGATTTCTGGTCGGGCATATTGTCGTTCTTGTGCAATTTTGGAAAAAGACATCAAACAATCCAAGCGTGCTACCAATTGGGCATTGTGCTGAATTGGAGCGATGTAAGCGGCCACTTCTTCTACCATTGCTTTAAAAATACGCTCTTCTAGTTCCAGTATTTTTTCTTCTGCGCCTAGTATTTTGCCCTCCAGTACTTTTAGTTCATCAGTGATAAATCGCTCGCCATTGGCAATCGTTTGTTTGCGGATCCAATCTGGTGGTACTTGATCTTTCCATTTTGCGGTTACTTCCAAAAAATAACCAAAGACGTTGTTGAATCCAATTTTGAGCGATGTTATCCCCGTTCTTTCAATTTCTCGTTGTTGAATGGCTAGTAGTAAATCGCGGCTATTGGAAATAATATTGCGCAAATCATCCAATTCCGGGTCTGCCCCATCGGCAATTGCGCCACCTTTTCGTACTTCTGCTGGTGGATCTGGTGCAATTACAGCCCCTATTCGCTCCAGTAGGGACATACAAGGGTTAAGCCCCTCTCCTACCCTTTTGAGTGATGGCGGGACATCGGGAACACCGTGACCAATGGGATCGGCCAATGCTATTTTAATCTGATTTATAGCACCTAAAGCGCGGCGCAATTGATTCACTTCCCTTGGATTGATTTTACCAACGGCGGTTTTGCTCATCAATCGCTCTAAGTCGCCGATTTGCCGAATAGGCGTATCTAAATGTTTGGAAAAATCTTCATGTGCGTAAAAAAAAGTAACTGCATCTAACCGTTCTTCTATTTGTTTTTGATTGGTTAAAGGTAGTAAAACCCACTTTTTGAGCAATCTCGCCCCCATTGGGCTAATGGTTTTATCCATTACATTGAGGAGTGAAACACCGGAATCGTGGTTGCTGGAAATTAATTCTAGGTTGCGAATGGTGAACCGATCCAGCCAAACAAATTGATCGGTTTGTAAACGGCTTAAAGTGCCGATATGAGATAATTTATTGTTTTCGGTACTGGCTAAATAGTGCAACACCGCGCCTGCTGCACACTGTACCAAATCTAATTCGTCAATACCAAAGCCTTTCAGCGAGTTGGTTTTGAAGTGTTGAAGTAGTTTTTCGCGGCCATAATCGGTGGTGAAAATCCAATCTTCTAGTGTTGAAATATAAAATTTATCGCCAAATAGTGCCGCAAATTCTTTTTGGCGGCTTTTGGGCAGTACAATTTCGGAAGGGCGAAAACTTTGAATTAGTTTATCCGTAGTAGCGGCATCTCCTTCACTCACAAAAAATTCGCCCGTGCTAATATCTAAGAAAGCTAAACCAAAAATGTCATTTCTGGCGAAGGAAAGTGCTAAAAGGAAATTATTACTATTGTGTTCCAGCAAAGCATCCTCAGTAGTAACGCCGGGGGTAATGATCTCTGTCACTGCACGCCGCACTACCCTACCGGGAACAGGTTTTTCCATTTGTTCGCAAATGGCTACACGGTAACCTGCCCGTACCAAACGCGGCATATACAAATCCAATGAGTGATAAGGGAATCCAGCCAGTGCAATATCCGAACCGCCATTGTTTCTGCTGGTTAGGGTAATACCCAAAGCCCGCGCCGTTTTTTCGGCATCTTCTGCAAATGTTTCATAAAAATCGCCGACCCTAAATAGTAGTACCGCGTCTGGATATTTGGCTTTTACTTGCGCATATTGTGTCATTAGCGGGGTCAGCGCGCCACCTTTCTCCTCCTTATCTGTTGATTTTGTCCTAGCCATTAGCCTTTTTTATTTATCGAAATAGTCGTCCTTTTCCTGTTCATCCTCCCATTCAATCGTCTTTTTAGGGCCAATAATCGGGGTAAGCATCGGCAAATCAATCCAAACGGCTTCTGCAGCGGAGATTGCCCCAATGCGTAAAAAACCGCCGGATGCCTTT
>JAAFHO010000607.1 GCA_013297575.1 Chitinophagales bacterium | reverse complement strand
TAGTCTGGCGCAGTATCTCCACGATGAAAACAAGACTTGGACACCTTCTGTGAATGTTCATCTAAGTATTTTTTGCGACAAAGACGGCATCATTTGGTTGGGAGGGAATGAAGGGGTGAATTACTTTCATCCCGATAAAAATTTATTTGAAACCATATTGCCCTTTATTCAAACAACGGAGCAGAAGAGCAACCTTTGGGCCAGATCGGTCGTGGAAGATAAAAATAAAAACCTTTGGTTTGGCACACCCGACGGTTTGGTTACCTATAATCCTACAACAAAACAATACCGCAAATGGCGCAATGAACCCAATAAGCCACCTGTTATCCCTTCCAATTCGCTCCGTGCTGTTTTTTGTGATGATAATAATGATATTTGGGTGGCCAGTTCTAAAGGCTTATGTCGGTATAACCATAAGACAGATAAAATAGAGATATTAGCGCCAGGTAAAAATTTCCCGACGCTTTCTTATATGTCTTTCGCCCTCGACCATGATGGCAATATTTGGTTTGCTACCTTGAACGGGGATGGCTTTTACTACTATAACACCAAACAAAGAACATGGACAGGCATCAGCGAGCACCCTGTGTTAAAGCGATTTGCGGGATTGCAAGGCTGGCGATTTTTCCAAGATAGTAAAGGCCGGCATTGGTTGGGGTTCAATGAGCAGGGATTGGGTATGCACGACCCCTCGAGCCAACGTACCTACCATTGGAAAAGCGAGGGTTTGAATGCCATTGCTGGTAATATCGTTATCGACATAAAAGAAGACCTCGACGGGGTAATTTGGATTGCAACCAATCACGGAATTACAGGAATAGATTTTGAAAAAAACACCTTCAAAACCTTTAATACTGATAATGGATTAAGTAGTAATATAGCCAATGCTGTGGCGGTAGATCCATTGAATCGACTGTGGATTGGTACCAGTAAAGGTTTGGTTATGCTCGATAGCAGCCGACAAAAAACTACTAATTTTGGGATTCAAGATGGTTTACCGTCTCTTACTTTTACGGAGTTTCCAGGTTATACGACCTCTAATGGCGATATTATAATGGCCACTCAAAAAGGTTATATTCGGTTTAATCCGTTGAATTACAGCACTGAAAAGCAAAAACTCAATTTTTACACCACCGCTTATAGTACTTTAAATATTGAACATGCGCTGATCGAAGAAGATGCTTCAACCAAAACGACCATCCACTTGAAATATAATGAAAATTTTGTTTCGTTCAATCTCGTAGCCCTCAATTACCTCAATACTACCCAAACTTGGTATGCTTACCAATTGGATGGCCTAGAAACAGACTGGCATATCACCCAAGATCCTAAAGCGGTTTATACCAATGTTCAAGGTGGTAACTATATATTTCGATACAAAGCCAGTCTGAATGCCAATGACTGGAATATACCCGAAAAAACGATTGATATCCATGTTGACACCATTTTTTACAAGGCGATTTGGTTTTGGTGCATCATTGCACTCTTGTTAGGAACACTACTATTTGCCTATTTGCGCAATAGAAAAATACATCAATATCGGGTTGAAAAACTGCAAGGCAAGGCGCAATTGCTGGAAAAAGAAAAAGCCATCATGCAATATGAAGGCTTGGTACAGCAATTGAACCCGCATTTCTTATTTAATTCGCTTACATCGCTGAGCAGTCTGATTCAAATAGACAGCAAAATTGCCAAGGAGTTTTTGGAAAACCTGAGTAAAACATACCGCTATATTTTAAAAAGTAGCGACACAGAAATTGTGCCATTGAGCGATGAAATTAAATTTGCCCAAAACTTCCTGATGCTGCAAAAGACCCGTTTTGAGGAAGGTTTACTCGTCGATTTTAATATCCAAGAAAGCGATTTGGACAAAAAAATTGTACCGGTTACGCTACAAAATCTAATCGAAAATGCCATAAAACACAATATCATTGACCCAGAAAGCCCGCTTCAAATCAATGTTTTCACCGAACACTTTACGGGAGAGGAACACCGGAGTATGATCGTTGTTCAAAATAATTTGCAACGGAAAAAGTACGTAGAAACAAGCAATAAACGTGGGTTGGCCAACCTCATCAACCTCTATTCCTTTATGTGTAGCCAACCCATCGAAATCATAGAAACAACAGATTCGTTCACGATCAAAATTCCGTTGATCTAAGTACAGTGTATCTAGATGAATGCCCTTCGCAAACCTTTCGATGTTTGAGTTTAGTGTCGATGTAACTGCGCGTTTAAACCTGCCAACGCTCGATATAAGAGCCTTTAGGCTCGGATCATCTTGTAGCGGCGGATTTTAATCCGCTGAACAGATGCACAACAAGTTATGGAGAGCCTTAGGCTCGATACATATATTTTAGATATTCAAGATGTCACATAATGAACGATACATTTTTGAAGATTTGAAATGACGGAATATGCGCCGAGCCTACGGCTCTCTTATGGTTGCGTAACATTGGGGCGGATTGAAATCCGCCGCTACAACATGGTTCGAGCCTAATGGCTCTTCGTTCTGCGCCGCTCGGCCAATCCTCACAATTTGGACAGCGTTTTGAATTTTTTGGAATAATACTGCCAATTAGAAAATATAAAATAAACTTATTTTATAGTGTACTAAATATTACTATCCCGCGTATTTTTCTGTACCGCAATGGCACCAAACAATGCCAACAAAAAAGCAAAAGCATAAAAACCTTTTTCGCTCGGTAAAAACGTGGCATTCCACAATCCCACGACTAGTAATGCAATGGATAAAAGAGTGGAAAACCAACTCAATCCATAATAAATATCCGTCACTGCGATACCTTCTAAGCGGTCGCGGACGCTTTTTTGGACAGAAACAACTGAAAATAGGCCGTACATCAGTACCGTAAAATAGTAGCCTTTTTCGTTAAGGGCCAGTTCGGAGCGCCATAAACCGACTAAAAAGCCGATCATGCCCGCGCCCAATGCCACCCAAGATGCGCCGATAAATGCGGCAGATGGTTTTTGATACATTGTTGTGTTAGTTAATAAATTGATTAATTATTTTGTATTTGTTTAGGCATTTCTATCCGATAATGCACACCCTCATACCTCAGCCAAGCCGCTCCATCTTCGGTAGTTAATAACAAATTGTCGGAAAAACCAACTCGAAGGCTATGCCCATCTCTGTCAGTCGTTGAAAAACGTATCTTTTCGTCGCCCAAGGTTAATTCGTACTGTAGGATCGTTCGGTCTTTGTAATTGGGGTAAACCAATTGCGTACCGCCCGATAAATGTTCAATCTCCCGAATACGTGATACACCATCGGAAATTTCAATATTTGTACTGTCTCCTGTACTCGCAGCCGGATTATTGGTTACTTCTATCGATGCAAAGCGTTTTTTGAGATCGGCTAATAGTTCATCTTCATAACTCATAGGTGCCCAAGCAGCACGTTTACCTTTTGCCCCTTGTACAAATATCAAGTATTCACCTCCCGATGGCCAATACAAGAACCGCGCATTGGGATCTTCATACAACTTTTCAAATTTTTTCAGGTAATCGGCTTGGTGTTCATCGCGGGTCATGTCGGGTTCGTTCCAAGATATATACGCTGACTCATGTACTGGTATTTTTTCTTCAATTTCAAAGGTTTTTGGGTCTAGGACTAAGAAAAAACCATCTACTCTAAGCAATAATTGCCCTTCTAAAAGCCCAAAACTGCCACCTCCCGACCATCCAGTGCGAAGCATATCCTTTTGGCGAATTATTTCACCTTTAGCATTCAAACAACACAGACGATAATCTA
>JAAFHO010000606.1 GCA_013297575.1 Chitinophagales bacterium | reverse complement strand
CCGTTGTAAAAATAGTGATTGGTTTTTTGGGTAAAGCACGCAAAAGATTAACCCCACTGAGCATGGGCATTTGAATATCTAAAAATAAGACATCAATTGCTTCTTTTTCCAAGATTTCCAAGGCTTGTATCCCCGATTTTACCTTGTTTACCACCTGTAATCCGGGTATTCGGCTAGCATATTCCTCCAAGAGGTTGAGGGCTAGAAATTCGTCATCGACTAAAAGAATACGCATAGTTTTTATCTGTTAAATTTAGGATTTATTGGGTTGAAATTTCTAATAAAACTACAAAAAAGGAACCTTCTGCGCTATAACTGAACTTGTGTCGATTGGGGTAGCGCAATTGCAACCGATGGGCAATGTTTTCGAGTCCTACGCCGCCTACTTGGTCTTTTTGGACATCGGATTGGTTGAATGTATTTTGTGTCCTGAAACGTATTTTTGTGGTGTCAGCACTGAGTTGGATTACCGTATTTGCCATTGGATTTAGGTCAAAATCTGCGTGTTTAAAGCAATTTTCTACCAATGGGATCAAAATCATAGGTTCTATACTAAGACCGGCCTGCTGCACACCCACTTCAAATGTAATCTGGACAGGGTGTTCGTTGCGCATCTGGAATAACTCAATAAAAGTATTGATTTGCTGTACTTCTTTTTGCAAACTTACCTCTTTTTTTCGGCCTTCGTAAATCACATACCGCAATAAATCCGAGAGTTTGAGCAACATTTTTGGTGCATCAGGCGAACGCAATTCTACCAAACTATAGATATTATTAAGTGCATTGAACAAAAAATGGGGGTTGATTTGTGCCTTTAAAAAATCCAACTGAGCCGCCTGTTGTTCTTGGAGCAAAGCCATTGTTTGGCGTTCTTTTTGAAACCTGTTGCGCAGCATTTGATAAGAAAGACCTAAAACGCCAATAAAAGAAGAGGTGGCCAACACCATAACAACGATACGTCCAAACGCGGTTAAAGGCCCGGATGGATTGGGGCTTTGGAAATATTGTAGCGATAACCACCAATTGACCTGTACCCGCAAATAACTAATGGATATAAACAAAATACCTGCCCAAAATACACCTTTGGCATAATCTGCTTGCTCGATAAAACGGTTTACAATGCTACCGCCGCCATAAAATAGCACCATTAACAAGCCTAAATTGGCAAATGCATGGATGCCAACAAGCCTTAATGGGTAATAAATGCTAAATAAGACCAACCCAAATCCAAATATGGAAAGCCATGCCAAAATATGGATATTGCGACTGCGTTGCCAAAATTGCCATTTCATCATACCACAAAAGTAGCTTGTTTTTTGAGCATCCACTTCTTATCTTCAACCAAATGTGGAAATAATTCAATGAATGGCTTTAAAATAGGCGATTTGTAAAAAGGAGAAAAGGTATTTGATGGCGTATTTAATGGTAATTATTCAGCCGCATCCAAATTCCTGTAGGGAATATATGTTTATAGGCTATTTTAGTACGATTTTATGCTAATCCTGTAGGGATTACATGTAAAAAAGCACACAAATTACATATAATCCCTACGGGCTATGGTTTCTACACATCTTTACATAGGTTGGAATCTGTCAAAACTAACATATTTTAATGCTGTTTGGTTAATAACCAGAGAAACCAATATCCGTAAAGGTGCAGCGCACCGTAATATTTGTAGCAAAATCGGCAACATCATGGTTGAAGGTGCAGCGCACCGTAACATTAAATTTAATATTGCGGTGCGCTGCACCTTCAAAACGCGGCTATCTCACCATTGCTACAAATATTACGGTGCGCTGCACCTGAAATTTTTATAAGAAAGCCCTATATGCGATCAAAACTTGCTAAAGCCTGAATTGATGTAAAGATGTGTATAAACCGTAGCCCTACGGGATTAGCATAAAACCACATTTCGATCACTATAAACATGTATTCCCTCTGGGAATTTTAAGGCGACTGGATAGTTGCATTTAACTTACATATGCTTTAGCCATAAATTCTAAAAATACCGTTTAATAATAAAATCGACCGTTTGTTTTATAATTAACACTTTTTGTTTTTTGTTTCGTGCAAAATGCACGTACTTTGTCCCTGTTAAACAAAAAGTAGTATGAAGAGCATCCAATATGCCCATAAACCGGCAACATTTCCGCTGTTTGAATCCGTAGCGGCGGGTTTCCCATCACCCGCGGCGGATTATGAGGACAAAAAAATTAGTTTAGATGAATATTGTATCCGCAATACCGCTGCTACCTATTTTATGCGGGTACAGGGCGATTCCATGCGTGGTTTGGGAATCTACGACAGTGATTTGGTGGTGGTAGATCGTTCCTTGAAAGCCAAAACCGGCGATGTAGTAGTAGCCGTACTCAACGACGAGTTTACCATCAAAACACTTTGGATACAGGGGCGCAATATTACTTTGGCACCAGCCAATACCGATTTTCCACCGATCCATGTGGAAGAAAACACCCGTTTTGAGATTTGGGGCGTTGTCACCAATGTGATTCATCGCCTGCGTTAAGTAAAATCTCATTCCTAGTTATGTTTGCTTTAGTTGATTGTAATAATTTTTATGTTTCCTGCGAACGTATTTTTCAACCCACATTACGCCATCGGCCAGTGGTGGTATTGAGTAATAACGATGGTTGCGTGATTGCGCGTTCGGAAGAGGCCAAATTGGCGGGCGTGGCCATGGGGACACCTTTTTTTCAGTTGCGCGATAAGGTAAAATCGCACAATTTGGCCTATCGTTCCTCCAATTATGCCTTGTATGGCGATATATCAGCGCGGGTAATGACCACATTAGGGCATTTTACGCCAGACCAAGAAATTTACTCGATTGATGAGTGCTTTCTCGATTTGCGCTCCTTGCGCCAAACACTCGAACAAAGTATCGAATACGCGCACACGATGCGTACAACCGTGCGCCAATGGACGGGTATTCCGGTGAGTATCGGGCTGGCGGCGACCAAAACATTAGCTAAACTGGCCAATCGCCGTGCCAAAAAAAGTGCTACGGGCGTGTGCGCTTTGTCCACCCCCGAGGAGCAGGAAATGGCGTTGCGCACTACGGAAATTGGCGATATTTGGGGCATTGGCCGGCAACATGCGCAGTGGTTTATGCTCCGTGGCGCTCGTACGGGCTGGGATTTTAGCCAATTACCCGAATCTTTGGTGCGCAAACGGATGGGAGTATTGGGCGTAAGGATGCGTTACGAATTACGGGGCATACCATGCCTCGAATTGGAACCACCAGTGACTCAGCGGCAACAAATTATCGTTTCGCGCTCGTTTCCCAGCGACTTTGATACCTTTCCTGACATAGCCGTTGCAGTGGCCACCTTTACTGGGCGTATTGGGGAAAAACTGCGGCATTTGGGCCAACGCACGAGTGCTATTACCGTTTTTTTGCAGCAAAATAGGTTTAAAACACCCGATGGTCGCTCGCACCACAGTGCCGCTACTGCGACCCTGCCTTTGGCTACTTCGGATACCGGGCAATTGCTAAAAGTAACCACGGCATTGGTAAAATCTTTATTTGTGGCGGGTGTGGCCTATAAAAAAGCGGGTATTATGGCCTCCGATCTTAGTACGGCACAAAGCCTGCAAACCAATCTTTTCTGCTCTAATGAGGCGCACCAAAAGCGCGAAGACCTCTCTTTGGTCATGGATCAACTCAACCAACGCTATGGTAAAGGAACGGTTCGACAAGGGCATCAAGCCCAGTTTACGACGCAAGGAACGGTGCAGCAGTTTAAATCGCCTTGTTATACGACAGTGCTGGAGGATATTAAACT
>JAAFHO010000605.1 GCA_013297575.1 Chitinophagales bacterium | reverse complement strand
GAGGCTCGAACTGTTGCGGTAAGGGTCGGTACTTGGCATGGTGATTCCGTTCAACTGCGAAATCGAGTAGCGGTCACCAAGGCCACGCATAACGATAAATTTGCCGCCTTCTACTACCGCACCAGTTACTTGTTTCATGGCATCAGCAGCATTGGAAACAGCGGTACGGCTAATTTGCTGAGAAGATAAGCCGTCCTGAATAGAAAAAGCACGTCTTTGCAGTGCAATTAAAGAGGCATCTGTGTTTTTTACCTGACGTGCAACGATAACTACTTCGGCGATGGTTGCACCTTCTTCTTCCATCACAATATCGAAGGTATTCGCTGCACCCGCTTTGGCATCAAAATCGGTAAAAGTAAGTTTTTGATAAGAAGGATAATTTACAGTAATCGTGTATTTGTCTGGCGTTACTTCAAAAGTGTAGTTGCCATCAAAATCGGAACTAGCTCCGCGTGCTTCTCCCGCTGCGTTTACAGCGCGAATCGCGACGCCAATTAGACTTTCTCCGGTTGTTTTATCAATTACTTTGCCTGCAATAGTAGCGCGTTGGGCAAAAACTGACGTTGTTAAAAGTACAAAAAGAAAAACAATACTAGCAATGTATAAAGTTGACTTTTTCATAAAAATCTAAAAATATAGTGGTTAGAATTAATTTAAACAGAATACAGATCCTAATGCTGAAAGGAGTTTTTTTTGTCAAATCAAGGCAAATTTTGCAGTCGTAATGGGTATTTCGGCGAAAAATTTGTCAAAAATGAACCATGCTCAGCATACGAAACTCGTTCCGTACAATGTGTGTTATATAAAAAAATCCGCAGATTTATCAAGTGATAAATCTGCGGATAAATAATGAGTCCAAAAACTATTCTACGATAAGTTTTTTTGCAGTAACTGTTCCGTCTGTAGTGCGGAATTTGATCACATAAATGCCTTTTGCCAAAGCGTTTATTTGAACTGGCTGAACGCCACCACCTACTGGAAGGTCTATTCTTTCGGCCACTAAACGACCTGTCATATCAAGTATTTCAACATTAACAGGTTGAGCAAATGCCGATTCAATAACAAATTGATCGTGTGCTGGATTTGGATAAATACGGAATGCAGTATTTAAATCAACTTTAGTAACATCAACCATACAAATTGATTCAGTTGGTACTAAGTGGTTATTGCGATCCAATGCTGTCCAGTTGCGCACCCATAACTCGCTCCAATTAGAACTAAATGCACCTTTGTAGTTCACTGCTGTGAAGAAAGGATCATTCGCTGGCAATGCCGCTAACACAGTGCTATAAGCCGAACCATCTGGACAAGCACGAGGGTCTAATTTCTCGTCTTGAGTCCTACTTACACTGATAAGAAACGGTGAAAGCAATGAAGTAGCATTCGTCGTTAAGTGATTGATCAAGGCTGTTGCAGTTACATCTTCCGCTGCTGCACCTATACGTATGATACCCGTTGAAGTACCATCCAAAGTTGCTGTACTTGCACCGTGCAATACGTTATTGAGTAGTTTTAACTCACCTGCTACCAATTTAGCATAAGCGTCATTGACACCTGCTGCTTTATCTTGCACTTCGATTAATTTACCTTTTTGCTCTGTCAATACGCAGTTAGCAATCGTACCTGCTGTACCTGCGCGCAAGTTCCAACCAATTGGGTTAGCAGCAGTTGCGTTAGCACCTGAACCAATATGTGTCCAGTTGTACAATGTTGGGTTAGAATATGGTGTAAGGTCGTCTGGTGTAGTACCGTCAAATTCACCACCTGCATCAGCAACATCGTCGCGTTGGATAGAGAACCAGAACTGGCCTTTACCTGTATAAACTTCGTCCCAGTCGTAAGAATCATCTTCGCAGAATGCTACTACGGCATGCTTGAGGTTTGGTGCACCACCAAAAAACTCGATACCATCATCAGAGTTTGCATAGATTTCGATATACTCCAATGTTGTACCACTACCTACACCACCAAGGCTAAGGCCGTTCAATTCGCTACCAGAAGAGATCTGGCGACCACCATGACGGATAGATACATATTTCAATACACCTGAATTATCTGCGTTATCTGTTCCTCCGTACAAGCCACGTGGCTCGGTAGTTGGGATACCTTCGATATTTACTTGAGCATTACCGTTTTTGCGGGTAACACCTTTACCCAAGATCACAAGACCGCCCCAAAGCGCGTTGTCTTTTGGACCTAAATCAGATGGGTTATTTACGTCATCATCTTCTGCTGTGAAGATAATAGGTTCAGTAGCCGTACCTTCAGCGATGATTTTACCACCACGGGCAATGATCAATGCTGATGGATTTCCAAGATCAGGGCGTGGTGTAAATTTCACCACTGTACCTGCTTCGATCGTCAATGTAGCACAACTGTCTACAAAAGTTAAACCATCTACAACATAAGTTTTATCCTTTGTCCAAGTTACGTTTTGGCATGGAAGGATGCTATTGTCGTTTACGTTTACAACGTTTGGTTGAGACAAATCTTTCAAGTGGTTGTTGCGGTCCAATGCCGTCCAACCTTCAATCCACAAACCAGCAGCAAAAGGAGGGAAAGCACCTTTATAGTTTACTTGTGTAAAGAACGGATCACCTGTTGGGTAAGCCGCCAAACCTGTATTTACCGCCGCATTGCCAGTAGGACGTGGATCCAATAGGCTATTTTGAATACGGCTAATGCTTTGAATACCCGGATCAGCAATTTGGTTATTATTGGTCGTCAGGTGTGTTACCAATGCAGCAGCAGTTGCATCTTCAGCAGCAGCACCTACGCGGATAATACCTGTTGTTGAGTTTGCATCCAAAGTGGTATTTGAACCCATTTGGAAGAACAAGTTATTTTGTAATTTTAATTCGCCCGCCACCAATTTAGCATAAGCATCATTAACACCTGCTGCTTTATCTTGTACTTCTAAGCCTTTATTTTTTTGAGCAACAAGGATAGAGTTACCAATCGTACCAGCAGTTCCTGCGCGCAAGTTCCAACCAATTGGGTTTGCAGCAGCCGCACCTGGGCCAGAACCGATATGCGTCCAGTTGAACAAAGTTGGGTTAGAATATGGTGTAAGATCATCTGGTGTAGTACCGTCAAATTCGCCACCAGCGTCAGCAACATCGTCGCGTTGGATAGAGAACCAGAATTGGCCTTTACCTGTATAAACTTCGTCCCAGTCGTAAGAATCATCTTCGCAGAATGCTACTACTGCGTATTTGAGGTTTGGTGCACCACCAAAAAACTCAATACCATCATCGGAGTTTGCATAGATTTCGATATACTCTAGTTTTGTACCACTGCCTACACCACCAAGGCTAAGACCGTTCAATTCGCTACCAGAAGAGATCTGGCGACCACCATGACGGATAGATACATATTTCAATACACCTGAATTATCGGTGTTATCTGTTCCACCGTATAAGCCACGTGGCTCGGTAGTTGGGATACCTTCGATATTTACTTGAGCATTACCGTTTTTGCGGGTAACACCTTTACCCAAGATCACAAGACCGCCCCAAAGCGCGTTGTCTTTTGGTCCCAAATCAGATGGGTTATTTACGTCATCATCTTCTGCTGTGAAGATAATAGGTTCAGTAGCCGTACCTTCAGCGATGATTTTACCACCACGGGCAATGATCAATGCTGATGGATTTCCAAGATCAGGGCGTGGTGTGAATTTCACCACTGTACCTGCTTCGATCGTCAATGTAGCACAACTGTCTACAAAAGTTAAACCATCTACAACATAAGTTTTATCCTTTGTCCAAGTTACGTTTTGGCATGGAAGGATGCTATTGTCG
>JAAFHO010000604.1 GCA_013297575.1 Chitinophagales bacterium | reverse complement strand
CAACTGCCATATAATATTGTATAATTTGGTAACGGTCAAGGGCTGCATTTTTCCGTTTCAACAGGATTTCTGCCTCCCTCAAGGTAAAAGGCTCAAGGCGAATACGGGTCGTCACGCGATTGTGCAGACCGCCCCGATTATGAATCAAGGTATTTAACATCCAGGAAGCCGCAGAACCACAAACAACCAGCATTATATCTTGCCGTTCCGATGCCCAACTGTTCCAAAAATGTTCCAGCGAAGGCATAAAATCAGATTTCGATGTATCCAGCCAAGGCAGTTCATCCAAAAAAATAACTTTTTTGCCTTGTGGGCTTTTTTCAAGAAACGTAATCAATTGTTGGAACGCTCCAAACCAATTTTGAGGTATTGAGCGGTGTAAAAACAGTGGTGCTTGTCGCTCGAAAGCCGCATAAAAATTGGCTAATTGTTGCTCTGTTGTTACATTGGCAATACCAGTCATCCGAAATACCATTTGTCCGCCCAAAACATGTCGGATAAGTTCTGTTTTGCCAATACGCCGCCGGCCATATACAGCCACAAAAGCCGATCGGGGTTCGTTATAAACCTTTTCAAGTATTTGTATTTCGTGTGTACGTCCTATAAAGTATTCCATATCCTATTTTTGTGCCAAGATACGCTGATTTTTTAAGTTTCAGACAGAAAATAAAATATTTTTGTCTGAAACCTAAAATTAAAACCCTGTTTCAGACAAAAAATTGACTTTTTTTGTCTGAAACAGGGTTTGAAAAACCACTTACCGCCAATTTGGAGATCAAATTTCAATAAATGTATGGATAGGATAACGCCCTACCCTACTCTACCCGCTCCAATCCGTACCCAAACTTCACTACCTTTCCGTCCTCTTTTCCTTTGAACCAAACTCCTTTTTCACTAAATTCAAAATCGAGTTGGTCCTCCAAAAATTTATTCCACTGGCATAAAATGCGCATAAAACCCCGTTAAAACTCGGCTGTAATAATCATTTTCATTCCGGTTATCAAATTGTGCGGCTATTTCCTGCACGGCGGTATCCAGTAGTTGTACCACTTCCGGCACGTTGTAGATGCCATCCGACTGGTACAAAAAAGGGTTATCGGGAATATGCATATTTACCTGCTGTTGAGTGCGCGCTATGTACCGGAACAGCAAAACTCCAGCGGAATAGAAATGGAAAGTATCCGATTTGTGGAGTATATCCAACGTTTCGGGAAAATGCCGCTCAAAAACAGCCAATGCTTGTTCCCATTGACCGGTATATACCAAATAACAAATGCTTCGGCGGTGTGCGTCCAGTTCTATCCGTTCGTCTTTCAACAATTGTATCCCTTTTTCAAAATATAGGGCTGCTTCATCCATTTGACCCATTTTTACAAACGCCAGTGCCACTTTGAAATAGGTGCGTTTAGGAACGGATTCACATTTTTTCTCACCCGACAAAATGGGCTGCGCAAATTGGATGGCCTGCTCCCAGTTACCAGCCAACAAAAAACTGCCCACTTTTGAATCCTGAATGCAAGCATCGCAATCGCTTAGGGTGAGCCAATTAAAATCAAGTATTTCACTGGCTTCGTATTTTGCGCGATACTCTAGGGCGGTTTCTAGGTCGCCCATAGCGCTGTAAACGGCATCTTTGTAGTAATAAATCGTGGATTGCGTGAGTGCACTGTATTGCAGGTATCGGCGCTCCATATCGCCCAGAATGTCTAATATCTGCGCTTTAGGGATATTGGGAAACTTGGGCAATGAACTCAAAAACCATTTGTATTTCCACAATATACTCAACTCTTCCAGCGTCCCAAAGTTGGCATTGGGTTCATCGAGTTGGCTAATCAGGATGGAAAAGTGCGGATAAGCCTCCGCTAGCCTGCCCTGAAAACAAAGGCAATCAATATACTCCCCCCGAATTTTAGTTGAGGCTTGGGTATCTTGGAGCGATTCGGCCAAACGAAGGGCTTGCAGCAGAATATCACTTTTTTCGACGCTGTGCTTTTCCGCCCAACTGGCTTTTTCTTGCAATGCTAAAAGTTCCGCTTGATCGTTCATAACTATTTATTTTGGCTCACCCAATCGACTAAATTGAGGATATTGGTGTTAAATACATGCAATTCTTTGGTATTCACGGGATGGTGTCCCAACATCAGGGCATTAACATATAATACTTGTAACAGATTGGATAACAAGTCTTTATGTTCCATTTCCAATAAACGTTGCACGACTGGATTGTTGTAATTGAAACAAAGAATCGAATACTGCGACTGCGATACATCACCCACGAAATTACTCAACAGGCTGTTCCACAATGGATTAGACTGTGTCATGGCTGTACGGATGGAGCGGTCGCGGTCAACGGCGCCCGACATATAATACAACATGGGTAAGTTATCGGGTTCAAACTTTTTGATGTCGGGTACACATTGGTGCGCACTCAACACTGTTTTGGCCAATTGCATAAATACCACCGATTTTTCTTTTTCGACCGTTGTTAGTTCACCAAACGAATCCAAAAAGTGTTTGGCATCTAATTGTTCAATGTTTTTGGTATAATTGGATTCGGCAAGTTTGCGCAGTAACGCCGCATCGTACAAATAACCAGAATTGATGAGTACCATATTCCCCGCCGTAGCCACTGGTGCCATTTTGCGAAATTCATCCACATTGGGTACGTGCCGAAGAACGGTATCTTTAATATCCCGGAGCATTTGTGGGCCATTGGTGGTTTGAAAATGCAAAAAAGGGATAATCATCTGAAAAAAATCATCATCGCGGAGGGCAATTTGTTTAAATGCCTGTTCATGGATACCGATAATTTGCGCCAATTTTGCAGTATCGTTTTGCGCCAAACTAAACAAATAGCGGCGCACCACAGCCCCTAGTGCCACGCGAAACTCATCCAATTGGGTATCTTCATAAAAACGCTCCCGAGAAGCCGTCGGGCGCAATTGCGTAACATTCAGCACTGCTCTAACAAAAAAACACCATTCGGGTAGAATATTATCAACTGTAGTGGACACCAGCATTTTTTTGAGGTACACCCGATGTGCTTGCTGCGTATTGACATTTGCGCTGTACGGTAAAATATAAGCCACGCCACTCACCCCAAATTCTGGCAAGTTGATTTCCAAAAAATCGTCAAATGGCGTATCAAAAATTTGGATACCGTAACGCAATATTTCGAGCCGACGCGTACCTTTGTCCATAAAAGAACGCTCCCACACCGCCGGTTCCGGATTGATGCATTGGTATTGTTCTTCGTTGCTTTCGCGCAGTTCGATGGGGAAAGGTAATATTTCGCCGTAGTGACGTAGCAGTTTTTGGATATTTTTAACCGAAAACAAGGCTTTGTGTTCTGCTTTAGCCGATATATACACTTTGGTGCCAATATCCAAGTCACTCTCTAACAGCGACAAATCGTAGGTGCCATCTACTTTTCCCACCCATTTTACCGCCGGATGGCCCTGCGCACGTGTCATCAGGGTAATATTGTCGCTCACCATAAAACAGGATAAAAGCCCAATGCCAAACTGACCAATAAACTGATCGCGCTGGCTACTCAGGTGTTCTTTTTTAGAACTGGAGCCAATACTGGAAAGAAATTGCTGTACTTCCTCTTCGCTGAGGCCGACACCATTGTCTTCAATTACCAACAAAGGATGAGTGCCTTGGGTATGCAGTTCAACGTGAATAACGCCGACATGAGCGGCATCAGTCATATGACGGGCAGTAATGGCATCGCAGGCGTTTTGGAGTAATTCGCGGATGAATACTTTTTCGCTGCTGTACAGGTGATTGGCCAGCACAT
>JAAFHO010000603.1 GCA_013297575.1 Chitinophagales bacterium | reverse complement strand
AGCAACTGATGATGATGAATACTACTACCCGAACAGATAACCGCCCAAAAATAAAAATGCCATTTTGCCACCTATTAATCCTCATTTGCAACATGGTTTATTTTTTTTCGGTAAACATAGATTGAAATGGGTTCAAAGCCTGATCTGGCCATTGTAACAATACCTTTTCTTTTTGCAAAAAATGGTTGTTTCGTGGAATTTCAATCAACACTTCACGGCCATAAGTACGCAATTCCGGAATTTTCCGCAGTCGTTCGGGTATTTCAATAATTCGGTGTCCAAGCCCAGAAATTACACCCATAGATTGTTCCGAGGGATGTAAACTGGAAATTACCTTTAGCGAATCGCCAATGTTTATTTTGAGGGAAAGGCTTTCGTGTACATAACCCACCACCATATTGGGGTTTTGCTCATAAAATGATATTAATGTCGTAAAATCAGCAATATTTTCGCCCTCTTTGCAGTGTATATTGCCGATTAATCCATCCGTAGGTGCATAAATGGAGAGTCGTCCTTGCTCCTTTTTGTATAAGTTTACTTCATTTTTCAAACGGCCAATTTCTGTTTCCTTTGGTTTTCCGGCCAACTGTATTTCTTGACTTAAAGTAGATAATTCCTTATCATAAGGCTGCGTTACCAAATTTATTTCTTCGCGCAAGGCATTAATTTTTGCTTGGGCTGGGCTATTTTTAAGGCCAATTGTATCGCTAGATTGCACCGTCTGAAGGCCATTGATCAGGCGCTTATTCATGGCCAGTTCCGATTCCAAAATACGAATATTGGATACTAGATTTCCTACTTTTTCGGCTTTTTCGGATCGAATTTGCTCCATACGCGCTCGCAACTCAGCCACACGCCAAGCATTACTTGATTCTATCTGAGTAATATTAGATGAAAGTTCGTTCATTTTAAAATCTAAGGCAATACGACTTACTTCCAACATAAGCGTACCTTTGGTGACAAATTGCCCAGGTTTTACATATATTTTATTCACCACCAATGGATGATCGAGATTAATGCTTGTCTCATTGTTTTCAGCAAAACCATAAAAAGTAGCCGTACTTCTGCTGATATGTTTAAAAATACCCCATAATCCCCAGCACAGGAACGGAATAGCAATATATAAAAGGTTGATGCGTCGCAACATTGGCGTAACAAGAAAAATTAGTCGTATAAGTTAATATAGGTGTCATCAAAATTGAGGCGAATGTTTTTTATACCCTCAATGGCATTTAACTGTTGTGTGAGTTCAAAGCCATCTAATTCATTATTTAAACGTAGTTCGTAGCTATATTCAACACCTTCACCGGCACCTTTATCAGACAAGATACGATAACGTTTGAGTACAAACTTTCGTGAAAATTGTGCGAGGACTTGTTGCGTTTCTTTTCGTTTTTCAGGGGTAGCAGGTAGTTCCAACCGCAATTGCCCACGTAAATTATTCCGACGGCTAAAGGGCGTTAATCTTAAGAAAAAAGCGATCAAACAAAAGGCAAACGTACCAATGATAGCGTTGACAAAACTATACACCCCACACGCAATACCCACCGCCATAGCAGCAAAAATAAACGAAATATTGCGCGGGCTAATCATCTGCGTCCGAAAACGCAAAATGGCCAAAGCCCCAAATATGCCAAAACCACGCGCAGGACTATCGCCAATCGACTGCATGATTGTAGTGGTTACAATTGACATTAGTATCAATGACTGTAAAAAATGATCGGGCGTAATGACATCACGCGATACCTTTTCGTAGGTAAAAACGATTAACGATGACAGCAAAAACGACAATAAAACCGAGAAAGCAATCAGATATATAGATTGATTATCAAGGCTGGATACGGATGTGAATATCTCCATGCAAAAAATTCAAGTGAGTAGTGTACGCTATTAGAGATGACCAAATAATACGTTATCATTTCTTGCTACACTGTACGTAAGTTAGGTTAGGCAACTTTTCAGGCAATGTGCCTGTTTTTTACGGCGAAACAATTATAACGTTTCTAAACCGCAAAGTTGCTTCATTTTATTGAACTACGGACAAATTAATTGATTTAGTTTCAAGTTTGACCAATTCTGTCTTTAGTTTTACTTTTCAAATTTAAGGGCGGATGAGAAAACATACGCCATAAGGCTACAGTTTCTACACATCTTTACATAGACCCTGTAAACTATTGATTATAAACAGATAAACCAACAGGGTTTTCTTATAAAAGGTGCAGCGCACCGGAATATTTGTAGCAAAAATCGGTAAAATCAAGGTTGAAGGTGCAGCGCACCGTAACATTAAAATTAATATTCCGGTGCGCTGCACCTTAAAAACGCGGATAACTCACCATTGCTACAAATATTCCGGTGCGCTGCACCTAAAATTTTTATAAAAAAGCCCTGTATTCATAAAAGAATCAAAACTTGAATTGATGTAAAGATGTGTATAAACCGTAGGTCATAAGGATACGACTAACAAGTTTTAGGTCCTACCAATTCTGCATCTCCTATTCAGTATTCCGCCGTATATTTGCACCATGAATCTTCGTAATATCCTCGAACAAAGTGGCATAACACTTATTGCAGTGTCCAAAACCTACCCTCCAGAACGGCTTTTGGAAGAGTACAACAAAGGGCAACGTGTCTTTGGAGAAAATAAAGTCCAAGAAATTACTGCCAAATATGAAGTATTACCTAAGGATATTCAATGGCATTTTATCGGGCATTTACAACGAAACAAGGTAAAATACATTGCGTCCTTTATTGATACGATTCATTCCATCGACAGTTTTGAACTATTGCAAGAGATCCATAAACAAGCACAAAAAAATGGTCGTACCATCAAATGTCTGTTACAGTTCCATATTGCGCAGGAAGAAACAAAATTTGGGTTTTCAAAGGAAGAAGGCATCGCATTGTTGGAGCAAAACGATTGGAAAGCCCTTACATCCGTCGAAATATGCGGGGTAATGGGTATGGCAACATTTTCGGAGGACAAAACGTTAGTGCGAGAGGAGTTCAAACAACTAAAAGGTATTTTTGAGCAATTAAAGTCATCTTTTTTTCCTAATAGTCCCCATTTTAAGGAAATATCTATGGGTATGTCTGGCGATTGGGAGATTGCCGCCGAAGAAGGCGCAACCTTAGTTCGTATTGGTAGTTTGATCTTTGGCAACAGGTAAGGAACTTGAATACAATAATTTTTCACCATTCATATCACATCATTATTTATGCGTTATTTTACCACAATTTTCCTTTTTTCTATCTTTTTTTGCCTTGGTTGCGATAAGCAGGAGGCTATTCCATCTTATATCAAGATACAGCCTTTTGTCGTAAATGTGACAGGCGGCAATGCTTGGCACGAAGTTACCGACGGTTGGATTTATGTCAACAATGAACTTATTGGCGGATTTACGTTGCCGGCAGAAATCCCCATTTTAGCAGAAGGACTGGCAGAGGTTCAGATTTTTCCAGGCGTAAAAGTAAATGGCTTAAAAAGTTCGCCAGGCGTTTACCCTATGATGAATAGGTACAAAGAATCTGTTACTCTAAAACCTGGTGAAACAGTAACAATAAGCCCAACCACCGAATACGATCCCAATATCACTTTTGCTTGGCCAGAAGACAAAACCACATTTGATGGCGCAACAACGGTATTATATGAGGATAGAGATGTTGACATGAGTACTACATTTAGCATTTCAACAGCGAGTGGTTTTCAAGGTAAAGGCTTGCTAATGGAAGTAGATACTGCTCACGGCCTGATCGAAATTGCCTCTGAGCAAATCGCATTACCCAATACCGGCGATCGTAATGTATGG
>JAAFHO010000602.1 GCA_013297575.1 Chitinophagales bacterium | reverse complement strand
ATAAAACCTTCGCCTATAACATATAAAAACTAAATTTATGAACGAAATTTCAAAGAAAAAACAACAGTTGTTTGAAAATGGCATTGACATTGGCAATGCCATAAGCAACGAAAAGAGCTTAGCTCCAAATGGCCGCATACAAGTATTTGAACGCGGCACGATCATCTACCATCCCAGTTTTGGGGCCTGTTACCTCAGCGAGCGCGTAGCGAAAAAATGGCAAACCATGGCTAACCAACTAGCCTTGGGTTTTCCGATTTCTGATACGCGTAAAACAGGGCAAAACGACGAACTCTGTCTGTTTGAAAATGGTTTGATCGTTTGTCGCCCGAATGGTGGCGATTTTGCCGTAGCCGAAAATGTCTATCGGGCCTACATCGGCAGTATGGGTACTGACATGGCCAACTTTCCTGGTTGGGTTGGATATCCGCTCAGTGATACCCGACGATTGCCCAACGGCTGGGTAGGCACATTTGAGCAAGCAGATATCTATCAACGTGGACTGGAACCGGGTCGTATTGTACAAGGAGCCATTCGTGCCCGT
The DNA here is from genome assembly GCA_013297575.1 of Chitinophagales bacterium. GTDB lineage: Bacteria > Bacteroidota > Bacteroidia > Chitinophagales > Saprospiraceae > M3007. The sequence continues at coordinate 3,266 of JAAFHO010000602.1, read as the reverse complement.
TATAATCAGTTGGGTGCTGAAAATGCTCAACTAGGATTACCCATTTCCGATGAGCATGATTTACAAAAAAACAAACAGATAATTGGTCGCGCAAGCGATTTCGAGCGTGGTACAATTTACTGGAGTGAACAGGGCGGTGCCCATGCACTACAAGGCGATATACTCAATACATACCAGATGCAATTCGGCGGGCCTGCGGGTACGTTGGGCATACCACTTTCGGATGAAATGCGTTCCTCTGGTGGGCGGCGTTATGCTAACTTTCAATCTGGCATTATTGTACAAAAAGATCCGGGTGTTTTTCTGAAAATTGACCATTTATCACTTACGCTCACAAAGTTAGAAACTGACGAAGACGATGACGACCTAATAGTAAAGGCCGAAGTATTGGTGAAACAAGGTGGCAATCTGCAAAAGATGGAGAAGCAATACGGTGAATATTCTAATCAAGGTACTAAAGATGACTTTTCGCCACAAGAAGCATTTTTGGGCAATTTTTTTATCAATGATGGCGGGGCAATTTTGACGGTGAATATGAAGGCATGGGAAGGAGATGGCTTCTTGAATGGCGACGCTGATTTTATAGCAGGTTTTTCAAAAAGCTTTAGTATTGATACGCTTTGGGACACAAATCAGCCTGACCTGACGGGTAAGCACTTACATCACTGGTACGCAACGGACGAAGGAAAATTCCGCGCTTTTTTCCGCGTGGACATTGACGGATTTAGCATCAATCCTTACGATACTACTCGGTTCAATCAAGATCTTTGGTGGAATATCAACAATTATACCGTAGATGAACTCAGTAAAGAAATGTATGCCGCCACCTTTGACGACGTGGATGAAAATGATTCTGCTTTTTGGCACCAGTTACTTGCGGGCTTTTATGAAGATCGGTACAAAAACATAGCCAATAGGGGCATCTGTTTTGGTATTTGTTTGGAAGCCATTTTTGCATTAAAAGGACGCTCTACCTTTCGCCAACCGATCTCACAATACTCAGGTATTGACCCATTGAATCCAAGGTTTCCAGATGAACAGCGTAACCATGTATTCCAACTTCGGCATGGGTATCAAATCAGCAACGATGACGCCAATTATGTATCCGATTTAGATGACAATACATGGAATCCAGTCTTGGCTTATGACCAATCTCAGCAAATGTTTCTGGCAGGCGACTTTCCAATATTGGCCATTTACAATGGGCTGGGTAGCGGTCATGCCTTAGTGCCATTTCAATGGCTAGATAGTGGCAATATCCTCACGATCAACGCCGTCAATCCGAATGCTGGTACCAACCCGACCCAAATCGTCATCAATCGGGCTACCAATACTTTTACATACCAATTCGGCTTATTTTCTGATGGTACCCCTAATAACTGGATGGGCGGTGCAGGCAATGGGAATGGCGGTCGTATGATGGCACTACCCTATCGCATTTACGCAAATACGCCTTGTACGGATACAGGAGTCATTGGATTTGACTTCACTGTACTTGGAGCCGATGAAGGACAACCACGTCGCCCATTTTTTGCTCATCTAGGTCTTGTAGCAAGGGGAAATAAAGCCTTGTTTCAGGTAGGTGGCCACACCAAAGTCAGCCAGGTAATGGATCAAGCAGAAGGGGCTTATTTCCGCGAACCAAATATGTTTCGGGGTTTTCGCCCCATGCAGGGTTTTATGGGTCTCTATCGCCGTGATGGCTTAGGTGAACCGTTCCACCCCAATGCCTTCGTACTCACTACAAGTGCCAAACGTCCGCTATTTCACCCCAATGACCTGCCTGATGAAATAACGACATCCGACAAATGGCATGTGAGCCATTTAGCAGCCCTATTACAATCGCGGATTGTGATGCCCTCCATGATTTTGGATGAAATTACACCATTTTATCTCGCCGAAACCATAAACCAAGTACAGCAAGAGGCCGAAATCATGCGCCAGCGCAATAGCCACGAAACTTTACATTTTCATCTCGAAAATACCCACGACGATGATCTCTACCATTGGTATATGGCTGCTCGCCATGCCATTGTACGCCTCGAGACCAACGCCATCAAAACATCTCAAGATACGGTCATTGCCGAACAAGTGGGCGAAGCCGGACAATTGGTCACGTTTGTAGCAGGCAATGCTGGCCAGCAGGGCGACAACTTTGGAGCGCTAATACCCCTATCTACGAATAAAAAACTCAAAGCCAGTCTACTTAACGCCGCCCAAAATCGGATGTGGGTACTCCAGGAAATGAAAACAACGGTTCAAGAGCCACTGTCCTTCCAACTCAACAATGGCGGAAATCAAGTATGGATTTATAATGCTAACAATATCACCGATGTGGATGTCCAATTTTGGGAAAACAAACAACATCAGCCCGATGCGTACTTGCGCGCCACGACTTTAGCCGCCAACAGCATAACAGGCTTTGAATCGGTGGCGCCAAACAGCATTAAAAAAGAGGTCTATCTTTTGCCAGGTGGTGATCCAATCAGCAGCGCGAACTATTCCAACTTCCACCTTGACTGCCAGGGACTGTTGCATGAATGGTTAGTTTTGTGTCAAACTGTAACTGGTATAAACCAAGTTTCCACCAATGTACCCGCTGATCGGCCTGACAGCGGCGGCTGGTTTTTCTGCCACAACCGCGTGGTTGATTTCTGCGTCGAAGATGGCGATTATTTCATCGTCGTCCAGTCTGGTACATTATCGCTTGTTAATTTCACGGTTCGAGCAGGCATTGTTACGTATCCTGCTGAATTAGAAGGTGTTGTGAGCGGACAAGGCACCAATACCCTTGTGTTGCAGGGTATGCCGCTCACGATTGATGCGCAAGCCGTACAGGATAAACTCATCATTCTGCCAGGCGTTTATGGACTCAGCCCTGACCCCATAGAACACATGTCTCGTCCGTTTGAGTCAGGTAATTTTTTGCCGACCAGCCACGACGGTACCGACGGTTGGTTCTATAACTTCAACATTGATTCGGGAGAAACATCCACTTTCATGTTCCAACTTTGTTTGGATGGGGTAGTGCGCTACGATCCAGCCTTTGAAGGTATGGTTACGGGGCACGGTACTAACGTATTGACAATTACCGAATTGATTGCTCGATAGTTCCCATTAAGTTTCTCCTCAACACATATCGTAAAACCTTCCGAATGATGAACATTCGGAGGGTTTTACGACTATAAATACTTATTAACCTACCGCTCCAATGTCACATCGCCTTCCAACAATATTTCGTCGCCAGCAGGGCCGATAATAATGGC
>JAAFHO010000608.1 GCA_013297575.1 Chitinophagales bacterium | reverse complement strand
GTCAGCAGGCGTATATAATAAAAGGTGCGTTCATAGTCATCAAAACATCGATAAATATGCGCTAAATTAAGGCAACAAGCCGCGTACAGGAGTTCGCCCGCTTTTGAGTTTGGGTCGGCCTCTGCCAAATTTTTCTCCAAGTACTCCATACTCGGGCGAAGTCCTGCAAAAATTTCGGTCATTGGTTTGCCTTTGTTCACTTGCAAGAGCGATGCTTCTATAGTACTGAGCGTTTTCCTAAATTCGGAGGGGGGCTTCGGGGGGTAATACAGGCTAATGGTTTCTGTTTGGCGATTATAGTTATTTCTAAGCAATTTTGCTTGTTTACTCAACGCATTGTCATACTCATCTGCAATACTGCCGGTATAAACAGGATCGTAAATTCTGTTGGAAAACTCTACTTGGGCTGCTCTTTCTGATTTTTTCTCCGGTGTACGGTAGTAAATTGGTTTGTTTTCACCGGAGGAATACAGCAATTGCCCCGATTCGTGCTTGAGCAGCACTTCAATTTGTGGCTCAATACGCTCTTCTATCCAGTAAAATACTTGTTTTGTGGTATCCTTACGGGTACGTAGCGCGCTAGAAAACCTTGCTTTTTTAACATTGACAAAGAGTTTCAGGTGCGGATTTTCGGTTGTTTTTTCGTAGGATTCGAATTGAAACGTCGATTGAATAAACTTTTCATCAATCGACGCATATCGTGGATCTATTTCAACAGATGAAATAATCTGATAGGTTTTAATACTATCCGGCAAAGTTTTTAAAGGATATAATATGCCTTTTACACGCACATCGGTGTTTTGTAGCCGATTGACGGGTTGCGCGGTAATGATTTGTAAGAAAACATAAAATAGAGTAAAAAGTAAGGTTATTCGTTTTTTCATCAAGCATGTTTTTGAAATGTAAAGGTACAATAAATTCAAATATCGTTGTAGCAACAGCAAATAAGGGCTTAATACACTCCGCAAACCTTTTCGATAGGCAAGTTTAGGTCGGTGTGACTACATATCCAAACCTGCCAGCGCACAAAACAAGAGCCATTGGCTCGGCCCATATTGTAGCGGCGGGTTTCAATCCGCTGAATAGATGCACAACAAGATACGGAGAGCCGTCGGCTCGGCACATATTTTTTCAGATATTCAAGACATTATATGATAGACAATATAATTTTGAAGATTTAAAATGACGGAATATGTGCCTAGCCTACCGCTCTCTACTGGTTGTGTAACATTGGAGCGGATTGAAATCCGCCCCTACAAGATGGTCCGAGCCTAACGGCTCTTCGTTCGTTAATAAAAAACATTGTAACGATCACCTTCAATCGTCAGCGAGAAGGGTTTAAGTGTAGCATTGTTATCACTGGCATTGATGGGGCCGAAAGATCGGGAATAAGTTTTATTCGTGCTTTTACCCGTAACTGTAATGGTATAATTGGTTACTCGGTCAATATCATCGACATAAACGTCCAAGTTATAAGTGCCATTATTGAGCAATTGTGGTGTTACTTCTATCTCTTCAAATTCGTAATAATTATTACTGCTCAACAATGTATTATAACTTTGGCGTACATAGAGTTCCAAATCCGCACCTGTGGTAGGGTCTGTTGCGGTATTGGTCCACGTTAAGGCAATTTTAATACCTTCTGGGTCGGTAATGATGTTCTCAGCATCCTCTACTTTACCACATGACGCTAGTAGTGTAGCAAAAAGTAGGCATGAGATAGTATATTTTATAATAGATGTCATTGTAAAAATTGTTTAAAAGTTAAAAATGTAGCGATTGTTTTCATGGTTTTGGAATGAATTCAGGTTTTTTTATGCCTTATTTTGACTTCTTGAAAATCTGCGAGCAGGTACTTTCTTCTTTTGTAACAACTCTTTTAGTTTTTCGGCATCTTTCAAAAAGTCCTTGCCATCGCCTTTGTCATAATCGTTTTTAATAATCAAATTGGCGTATTCTTCTACTTTATCGGTATTATCGAGCATCAAATAAATATTAGCCAAATTGAAATAAGAAGCATAACGCAATTTAGTATCTGCTTTTTCATCTGCCTTAAATTTTTCAGGAATACTGATATAATAATCAATGGCTGGCTTTAATGCCTCCAAATCGGCTGCGGTAACACCCGTTATGGCCATACCGGCAAAAGCAGCCTTCACGGTTTCGTAGTGGGTTTGAAATGCCTCAAATTCAGGGTGGCTTTTGCTTCCAATAACCCAAATATTGAATTTGTCTTTATCCGTTCTGTAACCAAACTGCGCATTTGCGGATTGGTACATACCCGACAAAAAACTGGTAATTTCGCCACTTGCAATGTCCCTGTTTATTTGCGCCCTGTTGTTATTATAGGAATCGCTGGCCTCTTTATAGGTGCCATATTCAGTGCCTTCGTGCTTTTTGATGGATGTCATTTGGGTAGAAAGCATCTTATTGGTGAGTTCTTTGCCGCTTTTATCCGTTATTTTCCATGAAAAACCACTTTCGTAAGAGAGTACGTGCTTGTAATAGTTCTTAGAGGTTTCTCTCCCCGATTTGTCTTTCGTTTTCTCCGTCCGAGACTGTACATTGGAATCCAAAAACTTAATTGGTGGAAGCGTAGCCTCCAATTTCAAATCACCATTTTGAGCCTCCAATTCGTAACCCGCTAATTTAAAATAGGTTTCTTGCGCAGCATCAATATCCATGCCCCAAGTGGTTAGGTTATAACTTCCTGTAAATTTGTAAGAGTAGGTGTGGAAAGAAGTGTCCACGTCTTTGCTGGGTAAAGCAATCAAATTAGTAACCACCGACTTTTTGTCGATATCCACTTTTTGAGCAGTAAGATGTGCTACGGCAACGAGCATAATGAACAAAATTGATAGTCCGTTTCTCATAATAGTTCTGTTTTAATCGATCAAAAACAGGTAAAAACTTTGGTTGTTAGATGAAATAATAGGATCAATTTGGGATGGTGCTGTAATGTATTTATGCTGACAGCACCACTCTTGCATTGATTTACTACTACATCGGGCAAGGCGAAAATTATTACCAGAAAAAACTTATTTTTTTTGAAAAAAAACAAAAACAGGGTATAAATAATTGATTTTCAATTATTTATACCCTGTTAAAGCAACCCAAGAACTAAGTTCGCTTATTGTCAAGGCGACTTTTTGGACTAATGACCTACTAACCACGAAGTGGTTGAACATGAATAGCCCTGAATGAAATTCAGGGTTCAATATGCAAGTGTGTGTTTAGTAACCCTGAAAGGGTTGAACTTAATGAAAAGCTCACAACACGTTCCCCTTAATTGACCTTCCGCGCAACCGTAAAGCCACCTCCATTTGCTTCCACATACAACAATAAATAGCCATCAGTCACTGCCCCAACGTTTTTAGCCGTAAGAGATCCGCGAGAACGGGAAGTTTGGAATGATTGTCGAACCAAAAAAGTATCCGCATCATCCAGCACCTCATCCGTAGAGTGATACAAAGACAATTGCACCGATTTTGGTACATTACACTTAGCAGCCATTAAAAATTTCAGTACAAAATACGCAGTCGTTACTTTTGCGTCTGTTATGCTTACCTTTAGACAGTTTTCTAATTGCAGACTATCCTTTTGAACAGGATTTTTACCATCGGCCATAATGAGCAACGCGCCTACAGCCTCTTTACTGGGCGCAGAAGCCACGCCATTGGCATCAACCGATTGTACGCGATACAGGTACTCGGTATTTGTAATCAATTTGTTCCGATCTACATACCTGTTTTGAGCCACCGTATCAAGTAG
>JAAFHO010000601.1 GCA_013297575.1 Chitinophagales bacterium | reverse complement strand
CAATGCTTTCATCAAATCGCTACCACCCACACCAGGCCCCGCAGTAGCAGTCATTTCGCCTACATTAATGTCATAATGATTAAAATTTTTCATCATAATCATAACGCTATCCTCCCGCAAATGATTGGCACTCCAACTGTGTCCGCCCGAACAAACGGTCACTTTTTTGCCGTGTGTTTTTGCATATTTTATGGTATCAATAATATCCCGAACCGATTTTGCGACCACAATTTTTGCAGGTCTTTTGATGGGGTCAATTTTATTGAACAATGAGTCCATAACGGTTGCTTCAAAATCGCTGTCGGTGCGCTCAATGATACGTCCTTCAACGCGCAAATTTGCGCCATTGGGGTTCATTCCTGCATAAATTTCGGGTAAAAACGCCGCCAAATGCGACATTTCTTCCGAACAATGTTGCAGCACATCGTGCGGAAATGCTTTTGGGACTGATTGTAGCGTACTCAAAAATTTTGACACCAAATCCGCCATTATCCCTTTTTGTCGAATGTGTATATACTGGCCACCCACCCAAAATCGGGAACGCATTTCGGATCCGCCTGCCACAGCGCGTACTTGATGCACCAAATAGCCATAATCGACGGGCAAGGATTGATGACCAAGTCTTGCACAGATATAAACGGCTTTTGTGGTATCGCCGGTGGCATCGTCTGAAAACCCAAATTCACTGGGCGATTTGAACTGAATAGAAGCTTGCGTGTATTCGTCGCCAATCATTTCAGCAATAATCGAGTTGCGGCCAATATACGCCACATCATCGCGGCCATCTTCCCATTGTGCGCTGTAATGCGATTTTGGGTGCCATAATTTGTACCGATTGTCCTTGCAACCATGCCATGCAAACCACCAATCCCACATTTCAGGCGTTACGCCGGGCATTTTGGTAAGGATCGCCACGTGCGCCGAACCATCTGGTTCAAGGGTATAACCAGTTTCTAGCGTGGCGTAACCGGCATGTTCTAAGTCTTTTGCTTGCGAAAAAGGGGGCAATGTACCCGCCGGAAACGGCGAATTTTCTAATGCTGATTGCACATCATCGGGGACAGGACGAATGGTTTCGTTGTAATACTTTGCGTATTCGGTGGTGTGGTCTTGTGGCTGATAGCCGAGATATTTCTTTGCCATGGGTTGGATATTTTTATGGGGCAAAGGTATTGGGCTGGTATCAGCGGTGAAGTTGAATTAATTCAAGAAAATCAAATGCGGTGTTTTAATTTGCTCAACCATTCCGAAGAAATGCCCATAAATTCGGCGATGTACTTGGCAGGTACTTGCTGAATAACAATCGGGTGATGCGTCATCAAATAATGATACAAGCGTTCTGAGGAATACGCAATGATTTTCATTTCAAAATCATTGATTTCTTGCAAAGCCGTGGTGACTTGCGCATGATAAATACGGAGGAGTTGTAAGTCGTTAAAAACAAGTTCATCCACATCTTTTTTATTAAATTCAATGACTTCTGCATTGCTGATGCACCGGATTTCGCACATTGTTTTTGTACCCGAAAAAAAACTATCTATACAGGTCATAAACGGGTGAAAATCGGGGAAAAAGAAGTTGATGGTTTTCTCAATTTCCAGTTTTTCATCAATATAACGACACACAAAACCGCCTTTTACAACCAAATATATTTTGGTACACACCTGATGGTGGCGCACCAATTTGGTTTGGTTTTTTACTTTAACCAATTTCCCCAATGACATTATTTTTTCAATCGTTTCATTGGAAATATTAGATTTACTTAATTCTGCTAGTAATTGATTCATTTTGATGGATAGCCTAATATGAGTTTATTTTTCTTGAAATAAATCGTTCATAGTCAATGTATTTTGTACTAATGTTTGAGCATAATCATTTGGTGTTAAGCCCAAAGTGGTAATAAGGGTCAAAAAAACAGATTTTTGAGTTTGAGTTGCATCTTTGAATACACCTATTTTAGTACGTAATTCGTCGGCATATTTTTTATCAATAGTAAATAAATTGATAGAAAATTTGGCTTCACATAAATTAATGACTTGATCTCGGCGATCAATTACAAGGTCAATTTGCGCTTTGGAGATTCCGTTGCTGCCTATCCAAGCAGAAGAGTTGGTTTGAACGCCTGAAATACCGAGTGCTTTTTTTATTTCATCAAGGTGAGAAAAGCAAATTTGTTCAAAAGCATAGCCACTCCATGTCCTAATTTCTGGGCTATCGAGGCTATTTAGCCAAAAATTTTTATCTTTAGCATCGCTATTTTTGATAAATCGGATATAAAATAGAGAATAAAAATCAATTAATTGATAAATAGTATTGCGGCTATTTTTACCAAAAGCAGTATATTTTGTGATAAAATTGCTTTCTTCAAGTTCAGTTAAAATTTTAGTAGTATTACCGTTATTCGGCAAATTAGCCAATTTGAGTAATTCTTCCCGTTCAACACCTTGCATTTTTTGAGATAATGCCTCAATAACGTTGATATGCTTATCTGCTTTTTTGAAAAGTGACGCATAAAGATTATTGAACTCTTTTCTCAAAAAACCTTTAGGCGTAAAACAGAAATCATTAATATTTTGAGCCGCACTTTTACCAATATCAACAGCATTCAAATAAAAAGGAATACCCCCCAAAACCATATATAATTGTACAATTTGATAGCGGGTATAAGTAGCCGATTTATAAGTAAAAAACGCTTCACATTCGGCAAGTGTAAAAGGCTCAAGAATAAGGCGATGCGTTACCCGATTGTGTAGACCTCCTCGATTATTGATAAGATTGTTAATCATCCAAGAGGCAGAAGAACCGCAAACAATAAGCAAAATGTCCTTTCTTGCACTTGCCCAGCTGTTCCAAAAATGTTCTAAAGCGGCAATAAAATAGGACTTTGTGTTATCAAGCCATGGTAATTCATCTAAAAAGAGTATTTTCTTTGGCGAGTCATCGGCTTCCAAAGCCGTTATCAAGTATTGAAACGCTTGAAACCAATCTTTTGCGACGGGTTTATCTTCAAATTCAGGAAAATGCCGGATGAAAGCACTATGAAAATTACCTAATTGTTGAAGCAATTCAACATTAGCAATACCTGTAAGTTTAAAGTGAAAAGTATCGTTAAAAAATTCCCGTATTAGGTACGTTTTTCCAACGCGACGTCGTCCATAAACGGCTACAAAAGCAGACTCGTTCGACTGATTTAAAGATGCCAAAGTGGCTAATTCTTCTTTCCTCCCGATTATCATTACCGTTATTTTATGATTGAAACAGGGGGCAAGGTACGAAGAACCGACCACTAAAGACATTTTTTTTGCACTTTTTTATCTTTAATTACACAAAAAAAGCATTTTAAGACGTATTTTTTTACTTTTTTCGTCTTTCAATCTTAAAATATTACATCTTAAGATAGAAAAAAATAAAAATTTTGTCTTCAAGTCAACTATAAAAGATTGGGGTTCAGAAAAAAATTCAAAGACGTTGAATTTAAAATTTATGAAGGGGCAGACCACACCAACGTTGTCATGATCTCCTCGAATACGAGTCATTCAATATCACGCCATTGCCAGTACTACAGAAAACAATGTCAATAAAATAGTTATCGGGGTAAAAATCATTTGCTCCATCCTGTTCTTCGACAATAGATTGCCCGCAGTGTTCAATAAAAACAGGGCAGCCATTCCCCAAAATATATAGGTTAAAATATTACTGGGAATGGATAATGCCACATAATTTGATTGAACTAAAAGAATAAACAGGAAAAGCAGGTTTACCGTTAAAGATACTGCTTCAAATTTATACATATCAATATCGGACTTCAACCTGCCGCCCC
>JAAFHO010000600.1 GCA_013297575.1 Chitinophagales bacterium | reverse complement strand
TACGACTTCGCCGTGCGCGGCGAACTGACCTGCACCGCTCCGACCTTCACGGCCTGCCCCAGCACCCCGCTCACTGCACCTGCCGCCAATGGCCTTTGCAGCGCGGCTTTGGCCTATAGCGTGATCGCTACTGGCATCCCTTCGCCCGCGCTCACTTACGCCTTCACGGGCGCGACCACTGGCACTGGCAACGGCACTGGCACTGGGGCAAGTTTCAACACGGGTAGTACGACCGTCACAGTAACGGCCACTAACCCCTGCGGCATGCCCACCTGCACCTTCACGGTGACGGTAAGCGATACTCAAAACCCCAGCATCACCTGCCCTGGCAACATGAGCAAAAACACGGATGCCAACCAGTGTACGGCGGTGACGACTTACACAAGTCCCTCGTTTTCAGATAACTGCGCTGGGGTGTTCATCACCCGCACCAACGGCCCTGCCAGCGGCTCGGCTTTCCCGATAGGCACTACAATGGTGGAATGGAAAGCCACGGATGTAGGCGGTAATTCTTCGACATGTTCCTTTGTTGTGAACGTATTGGATGCTCAAGCACCCAATATTACCTGCCCGGCCAACATCGTGCGTGGTACCGATTTGGGTCAGTGTAATGCCGTAGTGACCTATGCTACACCAACGGCAACGGATAATTGTACAACTGCTATTGTTGCGATAGTATCCAGCAGTCTAAATAGCGGATCAGTGTTCTCTAAAGGGGTGAGTACCGTCGTTTGGAAAGCAACGGATACAGCAGGTAATACCCAGACCTGTGCGTTCACGGTTACTGTAAACGATGCGCAGAAGCCTACCATTACTTGCCCAGCCAACAAAACCCAATCTACGGATGCTAACCTTTGCAGCGCATTAGTATCCTATACCACACCAACAGTAACGGACAATTGTACGCCCAATGCAACAGTAGTGCTTGTTAGCGGCGGTACAGGAACGATACAAGGAGTACCCAATAGCAGTGCGACCTTTGATAAAGGCATGAATTCCGTCATTTGGAAAGCAACCGATGCGGCAGGCAATACCCAAACCTGCTCTTTCCGGGTAACTGTCAATGACACCGAAGCACCAACAATGACTTGCCCTGCGGCTATAAGTTTATCTACTGCAACCAATACATGCAGCAATGTGGCTTCTTATACAAACCCTTCATTTACGGACAACTGTACACCTACAACGGGTACAGCAACCCGTATTAGTGGTTTGGTCAGCGGATCTACTTTCCCCGTTGGCAATAGCAATGTAGTGTTCCAAGCCACCGACGCAGCGGGCAATACCCGTCGCTGTACGATGGTGATAACGGTAACGGATAATCAACCGCCAGTGATTACTTGCCCTGTACCAGTAGTAGTAACAGGTTCGGGTACGCCTTGTAAAGCCGTGGTATTCTATGGCAGCACAACGGCATCGGACAATTGTGCGGGTACGTTGACACCTTTCTTGTTCACCGGTTTGTCGAGTGGCTCACAGTTCCCTGCTGGCGTTACCACCAATACCTTCCGGGCGGTTGCGCCTAATGGACAAAGTTCGGAATGTTCTTTCACGGTCACTGTTGATTGTGGTAATGTAATGGGTCATATAGGTGTCGAGGTTCGGAACGAAGATTTGAGTGTTCAACACGGCGACAAACTTGATTTAAAACTAGCCCCTAATCCTGCGCTTTCTACGGTGACAGTCAGCATAGAAGGCGTTGGTACAGGCGGCGGCACTTTACTGGTATTTGATGCGGTAGGCAGGCTGGTATTGCGTCAAGTTATTGCAGAAAATCAGCGAACAGCGATATTCCAAGTGGATGGTTCGGAATTTGCACCTGGTTTGTACAGGGTCAATTTGCGGACTGAGCGCGGTATGGTGACCAGGACGCTGGTGGTGGTAAAGGAGTGATATATTGATTTGTGGATGAATAATATGTGTAAATAAAAAAAAGTATAAATAGTTGACTTTTAATTGATTATGTAGTATCGGCGTGACTTTGAGTCACGCCGACACTTAATGCCAACAATATTCAGTGTCCACTTTTAGGCTATCAGGAAATGGTGCCGCATTAACAATATTCCCTAAAAATAGGCCCGATACATCAAATTAGGGAAAAAACCAAATTGCGTAACATAACCTATTTTACCGGGTGCATTTGCGTCGTAGTATTCGGATATTTTTCCTTTGGTATTGGTCACATTATCCAAATTCACGTAAAACTCGTGGGTAGTTCTGCGTTTATTCCATTTATAACTGGCCGAAACAATCACAATATAAACATCTTCCACCTTGTCTTCATAAGCCCTGCTGTAGTCCCAATATTTGTTATTTGCGGGGTCAACTGCCAAGTTTCCTTGCGCATCGCGGAGTAGTGGGATAATTTTTTTACCACCACCAAAAAACACTTTGGTATTGAGCGTTAGGGCTTGATTATGCTTCCTACCCAATTTATCAAACTCTTTACCACACAAAATATTGACCAAATAATTGCTATTATAAGGCGTATTTCTTTCAATACCTTCCAATGCAGTATATTTAGATTCAAACAAGGACGCATTGATCAAATAATAGTATTTGTTTTTAAAAGACCGTTCCAGTGTAAACTCAATACCGTAGTTTTTTCCCGTGCCTTTATTCACCAAATCTGCATACCTAAAATCAATACCTTCATTGATGGTGGCGTAAAAACTCTTGCTGTCGTTCTCCACCGGTAAATTGTACAGATCTTGATAATAGGCTTCTACTTTTGCCACCAAATTCTGCCCAAAGCGTTTTTGATAACCCACTACATAATGGTTGGCCCTTAGCAATCCAAGGTCTTTATTGGGTGTGGCAATGCTTCCATCCGGTTGTTGTATCTGCGTAAAATAGTGTTGAATATTTTCCATTGTGCTGTGGTTACCATAGCCCGCATGGATCGAATTGGTGTTGTTGATTTTCCAGTTGACGGCGATACGTGGCTCCAGCGTACTTTTGTTGTTGAGTAAGACATTCATATTTTGAAGTCCGGTCACTATCGTAATATCGTTATTGATACGGTGGTTCCAACTCACAAAATTGCGGAGTGTACCGGCGTTTTCATCAAAATCCAGTAACGTTATTCGCTCCGTTGTGGTATCGCGCAATCGGCTTTGTGTGGTTTGATGGTTCAAAAGTGCATACTGTGTACCGATCTGGATTTTATTCTTAGCGTTTATTTTATAGTGGTATGTGATGGCACCACGATAGGACGATTTTTTTATTTTTCCGTTATAATTCGCTGTTTTGTTCAATACCGAATCCCGTAGAAACGCGCCTTCATCATCGTAAAAATTGATTACTTTGGACTCGAATACATCATCTTGAATGCCTTCGTTGGAATAAGACAGTGTAGTTTTTAGATAGCTGTTTTTGGTCACGTTCACGGTATGGTTGATACCTGTATTGAGTAAGTGCGCACCTTTTTTATAATCTTCATTCCTGTCAGGACGCATAAAATTATCGCCGGGTGTTTCCCAAATAGCAGGTGTCACATCTTCAAACAAAAGACTACTTTTTCCGGCCAATCCGAAAACCGAAAAAATGCCTAGTTTTTTGGTAGGTAGCATAATCTTGAACGCTGCATCTTGGAATTTTGGGACACCTCCAACATCAATTAAACCCAAATCGCTGATGATAGAAGCGGTGGAATACCGATAATTGACGAGGTACGAACCACCATAACCTTTTTTAAAGGGGCCTTCCAGTGTCAAATCGGTACCCAAAAGCCCAAAACCAAATACGGCTTCCCGCTTTTCGTTATTGCCTGTCCGCAATTTTACTTCATAAATACCCGACAACACATCGCCGTATTCGGGC
>JAAFHO010000059.1 GCA_013297575.1 Chitinophagales bacterium | reverse complement strand
TGCACACCGCACTTGAAAAAAACGCGCATCCATTCCCTGTTTTTGTATCCGCTTCCGCAATTGGAATATATGGCAATTCAGGCGAGGAATGGCAAACTGAAACCACACCGATTGACCAAAGCACCGACCGTAGTTTTATGGTCACCTGCTGCGATGCATGGGAAAAAGCCGCCGATAGCGTATCTGCATTGGGTATTCGTACCGTAAAAATAAGAATTGGGGTTGTACTTGCTAAAAACGGAGGTGCGCTCCATGAAATAGCCAAACCCCTACAATTCGGATTAGGTACTTATTTCTCCGATGGCAAAGCGTGGTATTCGTGGATTCACCTAGACGATATTTGCAATTTGCTGATTTGGGCCGTGGAAAACGAGCAAGTAAATGGCGTTTATAATGGTGTAGCACCAGCACCCGAACGCAATTACGAATTAACCAAAGATACGGCAAAAGCGATGGGCGGACCAGCCGTTTTTTTACCTGCACCCGCTTTCGCCCTGCGGCTGGTACTCGGCGAAATGTCGGCAGTTGTACTCAATAGCAACCGTGTAAGCGCCGAAAAAGTACTCAAAAGCGGTTTTGTTTTCCAATATCCGACCCTTGATAAAGCACTTGCCCAAATTTGGGCATAAACACAACTCGCTCTCACAGGAAAGCCTTAACTTTGCGCCTTCTAGTGACCATTGACGATAAAAACACAAACATTATGATAAAAATTCTTGCCAATGATGGCATTCACCCCGATGGCCGCCTACTCTTAGAAGAGGCGAATTACTTTGTGGACGAAAATAAAATACCACAAGACCAGTTGGCTGGTAAAATTGGCGACTACGACGTACTTATCGTGCGCAGTGCCACCAAAGTTACCCGCGAAATTATAGACGCAGGTACAAAACTAAAAGTAATCGCTCGTGGCGGCGTGGGCATGGACAATATCGACCTTGAATACGCTCGCAGCAAAGGCATTCAAGTATATAATACCCCAATGGCATCGAGCCGTGCAGTAGCCGAATTGGCGATTGGACATATTTTTGCCCTCGCGCGCATGATCCATTTGAGCAACCGCGAAATGGGTACTGGCGATTTCAAACAACTCAAAAAGGACTACGAAGCGGGTATTCAATTGCGTGGCAAAACCCTCGGTATCGTAGGTTTTGGCCGTATCGGTCAAGAAGTGGCTAAAATTGGTTTGGGCATAGGCTTGAACGTAATTGCACACGACCCATTTGTGACCGATGCCGATATCGCCATCAAGATCAATATGTTCGAGGACTTGGCCCTCAATGTAAAGATCCACACAGAACCGATCGAAAAAATATTCCGCGAAGCCGATTTTATCACGTTCCATATCCCAGGCAGTACCAAACCAGTAGTAGGTGCAGCAGAATTGGAAATAATGAAAAAAGGCGTATTGCTTATCAATTCGGCCCGCGGCGGTATCATTGACGAAACCGCTCTATTGGCTGCATTGGACAGTGGTAAAGTGGGCGGCGCAGGTTTGGATGTATTCGATAACGAACCAACACCCAAAGAAGCCATTTTGAAACACCCAAAAATTTCGATGACACCACATATCGGTGCCAGTACGATTGAAGCCCAATCGTATATCGGTATGGAATTGGCCGACAAAATCATCGCATTTTTTGGTGACGACAAGTAAGTAACGTTACTAAGTGACTATACAAAACTATATCAATGGCGCGTATGTGCCTCCCGTCGGTGGCCGGTATTTGAATAATTTCAATCCGGCCACTGGCCAAATTTCCGGTCTGCTTCCCGACTCCGACAGCGCGGATGTTGACCTTGCTGTGGCTGCCGCTCAGGCCGCATTACCCGCTTGGTCGATGCTGCACCCCGAGCAACGGCACGATATTTTGCGCGGTATTGCCGATGGTATTTTAGCGCGATTGGATGAGTTGGCCGCCGCCGAAAGTGCGGATTCAGGTAAAACCATCCGAACGGCCAAAACCATTGATATTCCCCGTTCTGCCCTCAATTTTAAGTTTTTTGCTACGGCTTTACTGCATTTTTCCAGCGAAAGCCATTATGTGCCGGGGCAATCGCTCAGTTATACGCTGCGCCAACCAGTAGGTGTGGTGGGCTGTATTTCGCCGTGGAACCTTCCTTTGTATTTGTTTACTTGGAAAATTGCGCCCGCACTGGCCGCTGGTAATTGCGTGGTGGCCAAACCTTCAGAAGTTACGCCGCTTACCGCCTATTTACTTGGTGAAATATGCACCGCAGCGGGTCTTCCTCCCGGTGTACTCAATATTTTGCACGGACAAGGCCCAGAAGTAGGTGCGGCCATTGTACGTCACCCAAGTATCAAAGCCATTTCCTTTACGGGTAGTACGCGTGCGGGCGCTGAAATAGCCCGTGTTGCTGCTCCGATGTTTAAAAAACTATCTTTGGAACTGGGCGGAAAGAACCCCAATATTATTTTTGCCGATTGCGATTACGAAACGATGCTGGCCACTACGGTGCGCTCGTCTTTTAATAACCAAGGCCAAATTTGCCTGTGTGGATCGCGTATTTACGTGGAATCCAGTCTGTACGAACGGTTTATCACCGATTTTATCGCCCGCACCAATGCCCTAAAAGTAGGTTTTCCTTCCGATCCCGACAGCGATTTGGGTGCGGTGGTGAGCAAAGTGCATTTTGACAAAATAATGTCCTGTATCGAACTGGCAAAAGCCGAAGGCGGTACTATTTTATGCGGCGGTCACGCAGTAGAAGTGCCCGGTGAAGGGGCTGCTGGCTGGTATATTGCGCCCACGGTGATTGCGGGGCTGCCCATCCATTGTCGCACCAATCAGGAAGAGATTTTTGGCCCTGTGGTCACGATTGCGCCTTTCGACACAGAAGCGGAGGCGCTCGTCCTGGCCAATGGCACCAATTACGGTCTGAGCGCGACCCTTTGGACCAACCACCTACAACGCACCCAACGGTTTTCCGCCGGATTGCAAGCGGGTATTGTGTGGGTAAATACTTGGATGTTGCGCGATTTGCGCACGCCTTTTGGGGGGGTAAAAGATTCCGGTATCGGTCGGGAAGGCGGCTGGGATGCGATGCGGTTTTTTACGGAGGCTAAGAATGTGACGCTGGGGTAATTTTCGATGTTACAAACTCGCACAGTTGAACCCGGGATACTGGGATTATTAAAAGAGCAGCGTCTTACTGGAAATACATAAAATGATGTATATTTGTGCATTCTTATTCCAATAAGTTACCCACATGAATACCCAAACACTACTCACCCAACTTCGCGACCTCATTGCCCGCAACGAACTACCCGCTGCGCTAACGCAACTCCGTACCTTACTCGATAACAACCCTTTATTGGATGAAGTAGTGCTTCAATCTGGGCGTTTTCACGCGATTCGGCAGCAAATCAGGCTGGGCGTGGTCAGTCATGCCGAGGCGAGTTTGACACAAAATCAAATACGTGCAGGTCTGCTGGATCTATTGCTGGAGGTGGAGCAGCATGTGGGCATTACGTCGAGTGCCACCGATACTAATGCAGCCCTCCGCTTGGAAGTAGAGCGCGCTATTTCGATTGTGGATAGTAAAAATGTAGTGGTAGGTGCTACGATTACGGCAGGTGGAAATGTCCATATTGGAGATATTATTACCAAAAACGAAGGCGCAACCATCAAAAATCAATTCAACGGCGGTACGTTTAACAATACAACTTTTGAATAACCATGTCCGATAATATCAAAAACCAGTTCAACCAATCCACGTTGAACAACCCTGTGTTTCACCACTATGGCGAACGAAAAATACCCCAACAATTGACCCGTACCCCTTTCCGACCCGAAGGTTTTTTGGGGCGCGATACAGAATTAAAAAACATTCACGACCGACTCTTTTCTGCGGGCGGTAATCTTCTTTTGCTGGTAAACGGCGAAGGCGGTATAGGAAAAACAACCCTTGCTTCCGAGTATTACCACCGTTTTCAAGACAAATACGCGCATTATGGCTGGGTATTGAGCGAAAAAAGTATCGCCAATGCGCTGCTCCAACTGGCCGAACCACTCGATCTACAGTTTGAAGACCGAATGACGACCCACGAAAGAGCACTCCGAATCCTCCATACCTTGGCTGCCCTCCAACGCCCCTGCCTGCTGGTGATCGACAATGCCAACGAACGCTCCGATCTAGACCAATACTACCAAGCCCTGCGCCGCTGCGCCAATTTTCACCTGCTGCTCACCTCTCGTATCCCCGATTACGAGCAGGCCGAACACTACCGGATAGAAGGTTTACCCGCAGATAAAGTACTGGAACTGTTCAAAAGACACTACCCTAAGTTGCAAGAAGAAGAAGCACCGCTGGTGCTGCAAATCCGCACCGCAGTAGGGGGCAATACGCTGGTACTGGAACTATTGGCCAAAAACCTGAACAAACTCAACCGTATAACCCAGCACTACGACTTAAAGCACTTGCTCCGCGACCTACAAACCAAGAGCGTACTCCAACTCTCTCAATCGAAAACCATTTCCACCGATTACCAAAGCAAAGGCGATACCATGCGCCACGAAAAACCAGAGGATATTATCGCAGCCATGTACGATCTTGGTGATTTAGCACCCGAAGCCGTAGCCCTGCTCTCTATTTTTGCAGTGCTACCCGCCGAAATCATGCACTTTGCGTTGCTCGAGTCCTTATTGCCGGACTATACCGATTTGGAAGATCTGCTCATTGGTTTGATCGAAACGGGCTGGATTGAACAAAATGGTCATGCCTCGGCGTACAAGGTAAGCCCTGTGGTGCAGGAAATTACCAAGGCCAAAAACCAAGAACACTTGCGCAAGCACTGCCAACCCTTAGTGGACACCTTACTTCGATTACTACAGCGCGATGAAATTCACCACGACGATTACCAACAGGCGGCTATTGCTGCAACGTATAGTGAAAGTATGATTCGTGCTTTTGTTTCTTTTGATCGAGACCTAGATGCACTGTATGATAATATGGGTTATTACTACCTGCAAGTAGGCCAATTGGACAAAGCCTTATCGATTTATGAAAAACTGAATACCAAGATAGCAGAAGTACTTACGGCAGCACCCGATGATTCGTATTGGAAAAATAGTTTAGCGACTACCTTTTCTTGGCTGGGTTTGGTGCACACACCCTTGGGCAATTTGGACAAGGCTTTAGGATTTTACGAAGAACGCAACAGATTAAGTGTAGCGCTGCACGCGGCGAATCCGACGAATATCGAGTCTAAAAACAGTTTGGCCATTTCTTACCAATACCTCGGAAATACGCACTTGTCCTTGGGTAATTTGGAAAAGGCTCTGGGGTTTTACGAAGCATATAATCGTTTAGAAAGAGAACTCTCTGCGACGAACCCAAATAATGTGGAATTTAAAAACTATTTGGCCATTTCTTACCAATATTTAGGCTATGTGCACACGTCCTTGGGCAATTTGGACAAGGCTTTGGAGTTTTATGAATCGTATAATCGTTTAGAAAGAGAAGTGTATGCGGCGAACCCGACGAATGTGGAATTTAAAAATGGCTTAGCCGGTTCTTACTCAAAACTTGGGGACACACACCTGTCCTTGGGCAATTTGGACAAGGCTTTGAGGTTTTATGAAGAACGCAACAGATTAAGTGAAGAACTATATGCGGCGAACCCGACGAATGTGAAATTTAAAAATAGTTTGGCAAATTCTTACTGTTTTTTAGGCATCACGCACACGTCTTTGGTCAATTTGGACAAGGCTTTGGGGTTTTACGAAGCATACAACAGATTAAGTGAAGAACTATACGCGGCGAACCCGACGAATGTGGAATTTAAAAACGGATTGACTATTTCCAATGAAAGACTTGGAGAAACACACATGTACTTGGGCAATTTAGGCAAGGCTTTGGGCTTTTATGAAGAACGCAACAGACTAGGTGCAGAACTGTATGCAGCTCATCCTACGAATGTGGAATTTAAAAATGGTTTGGCCATTTCGTTTTCTAAACTTGGAGAAACGCACATGTCCTTAGGTGATTTGGATAAGGCTTTGGGGTTTTTCGAAGAATTTAATCGTTTAGAAAGAGAACTGTATGCGACAAACCCAACTAATGTGAACTTCAAAAACGGTTTGGCCATCTCGTTTTCTAAACTCGGCTTGACGCACACTGCGCTAGGCAATTTGAACGAGGCTTTGACTTTGTTTGAAGAACAAACCAAGTTATTTGAAGAATTGCACGAAGCATTTCCGCAAAATGTGGAATTCAAAAACAGTTTGGCCACTTCTTACTTATTTTCAGGGCAGTTTTTTCGAGACAAAAAACAAGATATTACCCAAGCACGGCATTATATTGCACAAAGCTTAGCCATATATGAAGCATTGGTGCAAGATTTTCCGAGTTATGTTGAATTTAAGGGTAATTTATCTTGGGCGAGGAAAGCATTAGCGGATTTAGATAAATAAAAAAACACCTCATCTTATCCCTCCTATCTTAAGCGCAGCACGCCTCCTATTAGTCCCTCCCCAAACAACACCTCCATCGTCAGGGCTTTATCAATTAGTCCAAGGCTGTATTCGTTTTGTTTTAGACAAAAATTGTTGCTATTTCTTACTCTTTTGAGCGTCCAATCAACTGATTTTTCATACCGATGCGTTATATTTGGCGGAATGTACCTTTTTTAGTACACATTTAGCCAAATATAACTCATCGGCAGTATTTTTGGTTTTAAAAAGTGGGTGATTTTTTCGGGACAAGTGCGTACTGCTCGGCATGCTTTTGCGCAAAAGGAAACGAATCCTGCCTAGTTTGAGCGCTGACGCTGCCCAGTATTTTCGCGCAAAAGCCCTCTTTCTACCAAGTCAGTGACAATGATTTTGGTGAGTTTTGATAAAATTAGTTTTTTGGCAGCATCCATGATTGCTTTTTTAACAAATCCGAGGGTTAATATCCAAGTTATAATGGATTCACCTATACTTTTTTTCTTAGGATCGAGGATTTGTAAAAAACCAACTATCATTTCCTCCTGTTTTGTCTTTGTTTTTTTAGACTTTGCCTCTTTTGATACTTTTTCGGACTGGATAGCCTGCACGTAATTCTTCAAAACAGCATCAATTCTTAGTGCTAAAAGATCTTTAATCGGTTTTATTTTTTCCAAAGTGAGGTAAATTTCCTCGAAAGAAGGCTCTGGGACAATATCCTTTTTTTCTTTACCGATATCAACAATTTTTTCGTTGTTTTTATCGCTAAAATACTTCGTCAAAAAACTATCTAAATTGTGTTTACCCAATTCATAATCATGGGTTCTAAAAGGCAAAGCCAACAAACCTCCAAACGCTTCTAACGCACTAGTGGCTAATGCTTCTTTTTTGTATTCAGTCGTACTAAAATCATTGTAATTTTCCTTACTCAACGATGGAATAATCATAAATACGCGCTCTTTATCGGTGGGTATCCTCGAGTTGAGTACGGTTTGGGTTTTAAACATAGATTGGCGTCTTAAAGCACCCAAAATTGCACTAGCATACTCCAATACACCTGCTTTGTTTTCAAATTTCATCATACTCTCCAAGTCCAAATCTAAATTAAGGTGTTCCTTGCGGGCTTCCTTGTCTTTATGCTCTTTTTTCTGCTCGGAAGGGAATGGATCAATCATTAAAATCACTTTTTGATCTTCTTTATTAACTGATTTATCGAGTATATTTTCTAGTATTTTGTCAATATCATCAAAGGGTTCGTTGTTCATCGCACCACCATCCACATTGAGTGTTGCAACGTCTTCGTCTTCATTTTCAAATCGGAAAATACCTTTATTATCAAATTCGCCCTCCAATTGCGCTGCAATATGGCTCTTTTTTCTAGTTATTCTTCGGGGTTTAAAGCCCAATGGAAAAGCAGACGTAGCGCGCGTTGCATCTAAAAAGGTCTGTAAGGATTCATCTTTGCCGCTAAGATCAAGTGCGATAAACGATTCATCGGTGAGTGCTTCGGCATTTTCGTTTTTTATCTTGAAACGAATAGCGTCTTTGTGCAGAAACATATTATGGGAACGCTCCTTATTTCCACTATCCATTTTTACTTTGACGGGGAATCCACTCAGGTTAGTCACCGTCAATACGACTGCTAAATCTTTGGAAACATACGAAGGTAAATTTGATAGATCGGCCTGTTCAAATTCATCTTTTACGTGCTCCATAAGTTTATCAATAAACTCGGAGTTGAGCAGGCTTTTGATAGCAGGTGCTTTATCGTCTTTTATGGCAATATCTGAATTGTTGAGTAGGGCTTCATAAGGCTCTTTTTGGCCATTTAGGAACATATCGACCCAAGTCTTGTGAAAAATGGATTGGTAATCATTGCCTGTTTTTTGGTACTTTAGTTTTCCAAAGAGTTCCAACGCAAAAAGCACAGCGGTTATACCTCCTCCGGATGCACCGCCAATCACATCAATAACGACATTATGTGTTATTTTTTCAGGGTTTTCCTTTTTGATCGCTTCCCATTTGTCTAAAGTCTCGACAAGCATATCCATTGCGCCGGCTAAATATGCTCCGGCAGAAACGGCTCCTGCTAAGCAAATGCCGATATGAATAGTTGGTTTTTTTTCAGTGTTCATCATTTTAAAATGGTGTTTTATTGTGAATAAAATTTCATGTTTTGTTTAATAATGCTATGTTTTGTTTTTTATTGTGCAAAAAATGTAACTATATGTTTTTTTAACACTAGACTTTATATCGAACTAGAGTCGTAACACTGAAATGAGGAATTTTTTGTCAGATCAAGACAGATTTTGCAGTCGAAATGGGCGATTTGATATATATAAACCATAAATTTCAACTAAATTGTCGGGGTGACAGAAAAAGTCGCCCCGACAAAAGGGCCATTTGGTGGTTGGGGGACTTAGGTTGGGTGTATGGGCGCAACGGATGATTTTGGTGCTAAATTGTCGGCGTGACCGAAAAAGTCACGCCGACAAAAGGGGCATTTTGTGGTTACTCCACTTAGGTTTAGTGTATGCGCGCAGTTTCTAACCTTTATCAACTTCCGAACACCACCATCCAAAACAGCGAACAAAGTGTCCGATAACGACCACTTTTATTTTTGCAAAAATGACGTAAATAATTGATTGTCATTTATTTGCAAGTTGGCACGTTACTTGAATCTTTATAAGGAAAATAACGTAAAAAATAATACAACCATGGATAGGGAACTCCCCAATGAAGTAGTGCAAAAAAAGAAGAATAGGATGTGGCTCTATGTCGCCTTCGCCATAGCGGTCGTGGTATTGGGTATTTGGGCCTTGCGGAACACCTTTTTCACGAGCGTTCGCCGCGCAGATATTCGGACAGCGGTGGCAGAAATAGGTGCGGTCGAAAATACCCTCACGGCCTCTGGCGAAGTGCGGCCGGAGTATGAACAACTGCTGGCCAGCCCAATCACCGCTGTGCTGGAAAAAGTGTATCTCAACGAGGGCGCATCGGTAGAAATGGGTACTAAAATCCTGGATTTGGACAAAACCGAACCGCAACGCGATTTTGAAAAACAAAAAGACCAATTGGCACTCAAACAAAACAGTATCGTTAAACTAAAACTGGAACTGGATAAGAGTTTTTACGACCTGAAAATCAGCGATTCGATCAAGTTGTTCAGGATCAATGCCTTGAAAGCCGATCTTGAAAATACCAAACGATTGTTTCGCGCCGGCGGTGGTACACGAGAAGCAGTGGATCGGGTCGAAAACGACTTGAAAATTGCGCAATTGGAGAAAAAACAATTGGAAAATGACTTGAAAACACGCCAAGCAATTATGCAAAGTAGTATCCGAGAATCGGAAATTTCGACGGCTATTCAGGAGAAAGATCTGGCGGCTTTTGGACGAAAACTCCAGCAATCGGATATTGTCGCTACTCGATCGGGCGTGCTTACGTATGTGCACAAAAATATCGGTTCCAAAATTAATGAAGGTGAAACACTGGCGCGACTGGCCGATTTGGGCAGTTTTAAGGTGTTAGGGTCTATTTCGGACAATTATGTGGCGCAAATGCGCGTCGGGATGCCTGTTATTGTGCGGGTGGGCAACGAGGATATACGCGGTAGTTTGATCAATATTTATCCATCGGTCACAAATAATGTCATCACGTTTGATGTAATTTTTGACGAAAAAAATATCGCAGGTTTTCGGCCTAATATGAAAGTAGAGGTGTATTTGGTGACCGATAGTCGCCCCAAAACGGTTCGGGTAGCCAATGGCCCGGCCTTTAAAGGTGCAGCAACGCAAGATATATTTGTATTGCGCCCCGATGGAAAACTCGAACGGCGTACTGTGAAAATCGGGTTGAGCAGTTTTGAATTTGTTGAAATTTTGGAAGGTATTTCCGCTGGCGAAACCGTGGTGGTTTCAGATTTGAGCAAGTACAAAAACGCAACCGTCATCGACTTAAAATAAGCTATGAAACATATTATTTATCTCCTTCTTTTTACGATCTCCCTTCCTGCGCAGGATACGCTACGGCTTACCCTGCCGCAGGTGGTGGACATGGCCAAAGCGCAGTCGATTGCAGCCCGACAAGCCGCTACGACCAAGGCTACCAAATATTGGGAGTATCGGACGTTTTTGTCCAATTACAAGCCCCAATTGGTGTTGAATGGTAATTTGCCGTCGTTTAACCGCTCTTTCCAGCAGGTTTTACAGCCCAATGGCACGATTGAATTTCAGCCGGTACGGAATAATAATTCGTCGTTGAACCTTTTTTTGGAGCAAAATATCCGCAAAACGGGTGGTACTATTTACGCCACTGCACAGTTGCAACGCTTTGATGATTTTGCCCGAAATAATACGTTGTACAACGGAACACCGGTGGCTGTAGGGCTTTCACAGCCGTTATTTCGCTTCAATCCTTTGAAATGGGAGGCCAAAATAGCACCGCTGAAGTACAAAGAAAGTCAGCAGGAGTACGTGGAAGCCTTGGAATTGATTGCCCTGACGGCCAGTGATTTGTATTTTGCTTTGTTATTGGCGCAGGTGAATGTAAAAATAGCGCAAACTAACCTGACCAATACCGATCGAATTTTGCGCATCGCACAAGAAAAATTTGATATTGGTACAATCAGTCGAAATGAGATACTCCAACTCCAATTGGAGCAACTCAAAGCCCAAAAAGCAGCAGGTACAGCGCGGCGTGAACTGGAAATTTCAACGCTCAATTTGCGCAGTTACACCGGATTAAAAGGACAAGAACGCATCGAATTGGAGCCGCCGCAGCCTGAAAAACCGCCCACGATCCAAGCCGAATTGCTGCTAAAAGAGGCGTATGAAAACCGTGCAGATGCCGTTGCTTTTGAGCGGCGCAAACTGGAAGCGGCGCAAAGTGTGGCCAAAGCCAAGGGCGATAATGGGATCAATGCGACGTTGATGGCCAATTTGGGTTATTCCAATAGCGGCAAAAACGTACAGGAAGTGCTGCAAAACCCGCAAAATTATCAAGCGGTTCAAATTCAATTTAGTGTGCCGATCATGGATTGGGGGCGTTCAAAATCGAGGATTAAAACGGCGGAAGAACAACGGCAATTGGTCACTTATACCCTCGAACAGGACAAATTGAATTTTCAACAAGAGATTTATACACAGGTTACGCTGTTCGAAATGCTAAAAGGCCAATTGAGCCTTACGGCACAGGCCGATAGTATTGCCTCGGAAAAATACCAAATTGCGCAGGAACGCTATGTGCTGGGCAACTTGAGTGTTACTGATTTAAGTATTTCCTTTGCAGAAAAAGACCAAGGGAAACGCGATTTTATCGGCGTTTTGCGCGATTATTGGTCGGCGTATTATCAACTGCGTTGGTTGACGCTGTATGACTTTGAACAAAACAAAAAAATTGAATAAAAAATACATAACAATTAAGATATGATACACTTAAAAAACATCGAAAAGGTTTATCGCACCTCGACCATTGAAACGGTGGCGCTCAACAATATCAATTTGGATGTGGCCAAGGGCGAATTTCTGTCCATTATGGGGCCTTCTGGTTGCGGAAAAAGTACGCTGCTCAACATCATCGGGTTATTGGATTTGCCAACCAATGGCAACATCAGTATTGACGCGGAGACCGTACAGGGGTTTTCGGATGATAAATTGTCCAAATTTCGCAACCAAAAATTGGGTTTTATTTTTCAAAGTTACCACCTGATCAATGACCTGACGGTATTGGACAATGTGGAATTACCGCTACTGTACCGCAATGTTACTGCTGCTGAACGTCGGCGTTTGGCCACGGAGGCTTTGGCAAAAGTGGGGCTTTCTAACCGCATGAAACACTACCCCTCGCAACTCTCCGGCGGTCAACGGCAAAGGGTGGCCATCGCGCGGGCGGTGGTGGGTAATCCACGCATTATCCTCGCAGATGAGCCTACGGGCAACCTCGATTCCGTGATGGGCAATGAGGTAATGGAAATCCTCGAAAACCTGAATAAAAACGATGGCACTACGATCATTATGGTGACCCACGACGAAAACATGGCCCGAAGGACGCATCGATTGGTGCGTTTGTTTGATGGCTCTCAAGTGCAATAAGGAACGAGAAAACAATAATTTATCACTTTTGGCTGATTGTTTTCTCGTTCCTAACCTCATCTTTTATCGCTCCCAATTATGTTTTCAAATTATTTAAAAATGACGATCGCCGTAATGAAACGGCGCAAGTTTTATACATTTATTAGCCTGTTTGGCATTAGTTTTACGTTGCTGGTCTTGATTGTATTGGCTTCGTTTTTCGACCATTTGTTGGGGTCTAATTACCCCGAGGCACGACGTGATCGCACGATTTATATACAGGTGTTAGAGAAAAGTAATTCCACAAAGGGCTGGACGAACTCCGGTCCCATGAGTTTTTCGTATGGACAAAAATATGTTAAAACCCTCAAAACACCCGAAAAAGTGTCTATTTCCAGCACACCAAACACCATCAATACCTATATCAGTGGTAAAAAACTAAAACTTTGGTTCAAGCACACCGATGCAGAATTTTGGGAAGTGACGGATTTTGAGTTTTTGGAAGGGAAACCTTATACCCAACGTGAAATAGACAACAACGAATTCGGTATTGTAATCAATGATGGTACGCGCGACAATTGTTTTGGGAAAGGCGCGTCTGCGGTGGGCAAAACGATGGAAGTGGATAATGTGACCTACCGCGTTATCGGGGTGGTGCGGGGTTGCCCGATTACGCGCATGATGGTATCGTCGGATATTTATTTGCCGTACAATACTTCAAAAGGTAACTTAAAAGATCCCAAAGAAGATGGTAATTTTATGGCGCACATTTTGGCGCGGCAGGCGAGTGATATTCCTGCGATTCAAGCTGAATATGCCGATGTTGTATCCAAAGTAGTATTGACGAAAACCGAGGACGAATTTGATGTTTTTAAATCCGAAGCGGATACGCAATTGGGTTTGTTGACCAAAGTGTTTGCAAGTGGAAAATCCACTTTTTTTACCCTAATAATGCTTTTTGCCTTTTTATTTATGTTGCTGCCTGCGATCAATTTGGTCAATATCAATATCAGTAGAATGATGGAACGCGCTTCTGAAATTGGTATTCGGAAAGCCTTTGGTGCTTCTAAAAAGACGTTAACGATGCAGTTTATCATTGAAAATATCTTATTAACGATCATGGGTGGTGCTTTGGCTTTGGTCTTGTCGTTAGGTGTTTTGTATTTTATCAATCACAGTGGTCTTATTGCTTACGCCGATTTGCATATCAATTGGATGGTGGCTTTGCTGGCGTTTGTGGTGAGTCTTATTTTTGGTTTGATGTCGGGTGTTTATCCTGCTTGGCGGATGTCGAAATTGCAAGTGGCGGAGGCTTTGAAGGGTGGGGAATAATTAATCTAATAAAAAAATAAAAATCATGCTCAAACATATATTTCAACTCATTTGGAAAAAGAAACAGCGCAATTTTTTGATGATGCTCGAAATCTTTTTCGCTTTTTTGGTACTGTTTGCAGTATCCACATTGTCTGTTTATAATTATCAAAACTATCAAAAACCATCGGGTATCAATATTGATGATGTATGGGTGGTGTTTATGAATTACAACACGGATACATTGCCTAATTTGGAGGTGATTCAGCAGCGGCTAAAGGCTTATCCGGAAATCGCGTCGTTTTCGTTTACCTCTGGGAATGTGCCATTTTCATTCAGTACGAATAGCACTTCGTTGAGTTATAATGGCGTGGAAACCCAAACAGATGGTATTGCGGCAGGGCCGACTTATCCCGAGGTGATGGGTATTACCTTGTCCGAAGGCCGGTGGTTCGCGTGGGAGGATACGATTGGGAAAAATGACCCGGTTGTGATTACCCGAAAACTAAAAGAAACGCTATTTGGCGATGAAAATGCCATTGGTAAAGTATTGGGTAAAATGGAAGAGGGTAAGGAATCGACTGGTGAAAGAGTGGTGGGGGTGATCGAAAATTTTAAACACAAAAGTGATTATCAATTGGAGGAAAATGGCATGTTCCGAGCCGCCAACCCAAAATGGGATAGAAATCATATTTTGATTAAATTAAAATCGCCTCAAAATGCCGATTTTGAATCTCGATTGTCCAAGGATTTGGTGGGTATTGGTAAAGACTGGTCGGTAGAGATTCAGCATTTGGACGCGATGAAAAGCAACAAAAACCAAGTTGTATGGGTACCTATCCTGATTTTGTTTATTGTATGTGGCTTTTTGGTGTTTAATGTGGCGCTAGGTTTATTTGGCGTTTTGTTCCAGAATATTTCCCAACGCCGTGGGGAGATTGGTGTTCGTCGTGCGATGGGTGCTACAAAAAAGGCGATTATGCAGCAAATTATTGGCGAAACGGCCATGATTGCTACGTTTGGTTTGATACTGGGGCTGTTTTTTGCCGTGCAGTTTCCGTTGTTGAATTTATTTGATGTGAGTGCTGGGGTATATGGTTTGGCTATGGTACTGGCGGTTGTGGCGGTATATGCTTTGGTGATTGGGTGTTCTTATTTTCCAAGCAGGCAGGCGGCTTGGATTTATCCGGCGGAGGCTTTGCGGGAGGAGTGATTACCACAAAAGAGTCGGCGTGATTCAACTCACGCCGACTCTATATCTGTCTATATCACCAGCATTTTT
>JAAFHO010000006.1 GCA_013297575.1 Chitinophagales bacterium | reverse complement strand
ATTAGGTCCAAATGAGGATCGTCCGATCATCGCTGCAAGACAACAGGCCATCATCCGTCCAACGCAAGCGATTCACGGAGTTGAGGTGCCCATTATCGCGAAAAGTCTCTAGTACTTTGAGGAGACTCAGGTCATTTGCGCGCCAAATTTTGATGGACTTATCGCGGCTTGCACTTGCCAAAAATTGACCATCCGGCGATAGTGCAAGGTGGTTGATGGTGTATAAATGTGCCGGTTGGCTACTGGTATTGGTATTAAAATTGACCCATGATTTTAGCAGGGCATCACGACCGCCCGAATAGAGTATTTGACCATCAGGCGACCACAATACGGAAAAAACAGCGAATTGGTGTGCCGAAACCTGCGAAATGAGCGAAAAATCAGATTTTTTGATATAATAAATATTACCGTCACTTGCCCCAATGGCAAAAATACCTGTAATTGGGTTATAAGCAATAGACCGCAAAGAACGATTACTCAATTGGAAACTTTCTACGGCGCGTTGTTGTGTGGCATCCCAGCGGGTAAACATGCCGTCGCCGCCCGCCGTAAACACTTCGTTGCCCAGCCATACTATATCATAAATACCTTTGGAATGGTGTAACACATTGCGCCCTTCTGTTGGTCGGAGGCGATTGACCCAATGTAAACCGCCCAGCATATTGCCAGCCAAGATCATTGGTTCAGGCCACTCGAGCGGGGCAATGGCGAGTGCAAATATCTTTGAATCCACATTGGCCACTACCCTACCCGTTTCGGGGGCATCAAAATTCCATTCTGTTATCCAGCCATCTCCACCCGCCGACAAAAAATGGCGTGGTGTATGGCTACCCGATAATGTATATAGAGCGGCTTTGTGGCCGGAACAAACGGCGTGTCTCGAAAGCATTTATGAGTAGATCAAATAGAAAGTATCAAAAAAACGGGTTGTACTCTTTTTCATGCCGAATGGTAGTTGGGTCGCCATGTCCCGGGTAAACAATTGTTTCACCGGGTAACGTAAACATTTGTGTTTGAATACTTTCCAACAATGTGGCATGGTTGCCGCCGGGCAAATCGGTGCGTCCAATACTTTCTAAAAACAATACATCACCCGCGATAACATAATTTTCTTTTTCATTGTAAAAAGATAAACTGGCAGGAGAATGCCCCGGTGTGAACAATACTTTTAAGGCAGAATGTCCAAACTCGATGATATCATCGGCTTCGATAAACCGGTTGGGCATGGGCGAACGATCAAAATTAGGGACACCGTATTTTTGGCATACCGATGGATAATTTTCTAAAACGCCCAATTCTCCACGGTGTATTTCGAGGGAGAGGTTCCAAGTATCGGCCACAAATTTGTTTCCAAAAACATGGTCTAAATGGCAATGTGTATTGATTAAACGTACGGGACGCAAGCCATTATCGGCGATAAAAGCCTTTAATTCCGCCTTTTCCTCGGGGTCGTAGCAACCTGGATCAAAAATAATACAGTCCTTGGTGTCGTCTGTAACGATATAGGTATTTTCTGAAAAAGGGTTAAAAGTGAGTGTGTAAACCATTTATTTGTGTGGTGCGTAAAGTTCCTAAGGCTCAATCGTTGACGAAGCTAATATACTTCGTTTAACTGATTAACTGGTGTTTTGTTTAATTTGTGCTACTTTGGTATCTGAAAAGGCTCCTTTTTAACCCAACCATTAACACCACCACCACGTCTTCACAATTATCTAAACAAATATGGTATGCGTCCAATTTACTTACTATTACACGCATCCGAGACCCACAATAAAATTTTAAAATTAAAAATTTAATAAAAATATGCGCTATTTTATTTACTTTTTACTGCTCCCCATACTTTTTTGTACCTGCCAAAAAGAGACCTATAATTATACAACCGTGGCTCAAATAGAAGCCATTTCGCAAGATCAGCAAGTTAAACTATATTTTAATTATTCTGAACAGAGCTTTTGGGGTCCAGATATTGGGTTTCCTGGTGGCCCCATAGAGGGTCGGCACTACACCCTTTACCAATCTACCAGCCCAACAGCCGCCATGACCAAAGTGGAAGAAGGGATAAATACGGATAGTTTCACCATAGAAAACTTGAAAAACGACCAAACTTATTATTTTAAAATCGATGCTTATGTTGGCCGTAATTACGCTAAAACATCCGAAATTATTCATACTCAGGTAAGAGCATACCCCAATCCCTCTCTTTTTGATATCAATGACCAGTCTATTATTATCTCCCCTCGGTATTCTCCTGATTTTAAATTGCTGGTAGGGCAAACCTATAATGATAGCGGCTTATACGTAGTGACTGTGATTGATCGGGCGACCAAGTCAAAATTATACCAAACAATTAGTGCTCATACTTACTCTTGGAGTCCAGATGGGAAAAAAATACTTTTAGAAAGATACAATAATGGTTCTGGCAATAGGCAAATCTATACATGGGACTTAGAAAAAGGGTCTGCAAAACATTTAACCGACAATGCTTCGGATAATATTATAGGACAATATACCCCCGATGGGCAAAAAATAGTGTATTTTTCGAGAAAACTCAGTACACAATTCAATAATATTTGGGTAATGAGCTCAGATGGTACACAGAAAACAAAATGTACTCCAGATTTTAATTTACCACTACCTGCCTATTACGATAACTATTTTAATAATCGTTTTGCGGGGCATTGCATTTCATCCGACAGCAAAACCTTCTACTTTATCGCTCATTCAAGTATTCCTGACCAAAATGGTATTTTCCAAATGGATATTGCCACTGGTGCCTATACTAAAATATTGAATGCAGATTATAGGGAATCTAATCTCACCATTTCACCTGATAATCAAAGTCTTTATTTTTTCTCCTCCCGCTCGGGAAGACCAGAAATATGGCGTTATAATTTTGAAACAAACCAGTTGGCTCAATGCAGTTCGATTAATAAAAACTACACTCCGCCCTATTACGATTTTCCTTTTTATTGGATCGATCAAAACCATATAATTTACACCACTTGGAATACCCGTGGTGATAGTTTTATGAAACTTAAAATACGATAATACGATGCGCTATTCTTTACTTTTTACTTTTTTAATACTTTGCAGTTCTAGTTGCCAAAAAGACACTTTGGGCTTTCCTTGTACACAATATATTTTTAGCAATATAGTACCCGGAAATGGCCAAGCAACACTTTATTTTCAACTTTATTTGTACAATAATATCAAAGGCGATTGCCCTTTAGATGGCAGCATTACTTATGTTGTTTATCAATCCGAAAAGGAGGGCGATCCGATGGTAGAAATAGCAGAAGGCATTACAGCCGACAGTTTTGTCGTTAAAAATTTAAAAAACAACCAACCGTATTATTTTAAAATAACAGCCCGTATGGGTCGGAATGATGCAACAAGTTCCGAAATACTGGCTACAACACCTAGCCAAACACCTTTACCTACCCCAGAAATCATCTTTAGGCAAACGAATTTTTTCCAGTACCCTTTTTCATTCGCTCCAGACGGGCGATCATTGGCATATCAATCGGCGACTGTTGACCCTTCCAATATATATAGTTTTCACGATATTAGCATAAGAGATATTAATACGGATACTACGATTTATAAAACAAAATATGATTTACCCATTATCTGGAGTTCCGATAGCAAAAAAGTACTATTGCGCCGTACTGAGTCTTCAGGAGACCAATATAATATTTCACAAATATACAGTGCGGACTTGACTCAAAAATTCGAGACAAGGGTCACAGATGTGCCTTGGGATAATGTGAGCGCGCAGTTTTCGCAAGATGGACAAGACATTGCGTATTTTTCCAATCAGGGTCAAATTGGTTATTACAGTTTTTGGCGCATGAAATCTGACGGTACGCAAAAGAGCAATATTACGCCTAATTTGCGCCTTGATCTTAACTCCAATACGCTATTGGGCATGAGTTGGTCGCCGGATAAATCGTCACTATATGCGGCTTTCTTTTCTAATAATAATGGCCTAAATGGTATTCTAAACATAGATATTGCTACTGGAAAAACCACCAAAATAGTAGATCCCAGTTGGAATGGAACTTTCCCCGTGATCTCCCCAGATGGAAAGCAATTGGCTTTTTTAAGTAACAAATCGGGTAACCGCGATATTTGGATTTTTAATATAGAGTCCGGTACTTACCGCCCAGTGACGAGCATCCAATCTGGGTTTAGGTATATATATGAATATGACATACATTGGAGCGATAAAGAACATCTTATATTTGCTGCGGTAAACACAAATTCTTCTTTTTGTGTCGCCAAAATTAAAATATAGATTAGATACTTATTGCTGTTCAATCCACTTATTATCGGAGTATCGGGGATATTAGCCTGCTATTTTTTTATTGCTTGTTGCCGCGTACTCTCGCCCGGTGCTCAGCGGCGTAGTTATTTTTTTTGGGGCTCTATTTTTGTATGCGCGCCTATATTATGGCAATGTGCGATTACATCAGCATCAGATGTGTTGGCGTTGGCTATTATGTTGGCCTCCTTTCAATTTTCCTTACAATATTCACGGCGGTGGTTTTCGATTTTGGGGGTATTTTTAGTGGGTATTTTGGTCATGTTATACCATTTTGGGTCAAAACTCTGGGTATTGGGACATTGGTCATTTACCCCATTTATGCCACTGTGTTACTGGGGATTTTATGTGTTGTTACCGCTATTTTTTATCCTTACTAGAAAAACAGATCTATATTTACCTGAAAAAAAAATACTGCTGGGCGGTTTGTTGGCATATATACTACTGCTCATGGGGTTGCCGGAACAAAATATTCGTTATCTTTTGCCCATTTGGGGAATAGTACTACTTTTGCTTTTTCCCGCCTTTGACCGATTTGTGAGTTACGGTTTTTTGTACGCCAAAAATGCAACGATTACCGTATTAATGATAGGCTGGCTGGTGCAACTAGTAGGGATAATTAGTATCATATATTTATCATTTTAAGTGGAAGCCAACAAAGATATCCGACCTGAATGGCTGAAAAGCCTAGCCGAAAAAACATGGAATATGGAGCTCATCATTTCTGGTGCGGCAACATATTTGTCTTCATTTTTACCAGAAATAACAGATAAGGCGTTTTATTATTTTTTAGATAATATTGCCCAAGATCAAAACCCTGCTAACCTCAATTTACCCATATTGGCTTATAGTTTTGCCAAAATGATCGCCTATTTACTACCGCTCACGTTTATTATCCACTTTATCATGCGTGCATTTTGGGCAGGGGTGGTGGGGGTTCATACGGTATATTCGCAAGGAATTCAATACGATAAATTACCGGGGCAAAAAGCAATAGCCAAAAAACTTTATGAAGCACACTATGGCTCTCTTTCGGATTATATCGCCCGCTTGGACAAATGGTGTAACCAAATATTTGGCTTTGCATTTACGATTGCGCTAATGGGTATAGGATTAAGTGCAGTATATCTTGCCATTTTTTTGGCCTCTACTTTTATTATTCCTAATATTTTTTCGGACAAAGCACATATTCCACCCATATTATCGATCATTTTTGCAATTATTGCCATACTAATAGCTATAACACAATTACTGATCGGGCGTTTAGATCAAATAAAAAATCCACGGTTATACAAATGTGCGGGATGGATCATTGTTTATATGCCCAAAATTGTGCTGCCATTTATCTATACCCCGTTCAATTACCTTAACCTTATTTTTTCTTCCAATGTAACCAAAAAGCGGTATTATGTTGTGCTCGTCGGGGTGTTTTTTGTAATTATGGGAGGGGTATTTGTTATCACATTTGCTACAATGTCGGAGATAAAAAAATCAGCACCTCCTTTTACTTTTCATCAGTTTTTGGGCCAATATAAGAACCGTTATAGCCTTAGTCCCGAACAATACGACGATATTCGCCCCGAACATGCTCGCTTAAGTGGTGTTTCTATTGCCTCAGAAATGGTAACAGAGCCATTTATGAAGGTATTTGTGGCTTATCCAAAGTATTTAGACAATTCTTTGAAGCAAATTTGCCAATTGCCTGATGAAAAAACCTTGGATAGTTTGCCTAAACCTGTCCGAAGACTACTGCTTGATAGCCTTCGTTCCGACTGTTTCTCGCGTAGCCTTACCGTACTGGTGAATGATTCAACGTATGGCAGAACAGATTGGTTGTTTCATCGCCACATTGAGGATGGCACAATAGGCGTAGTGACTTATATCCAAACAAAGGGCTTCAAAACTGGCAAGAATTTTATAACGGTTCAACTGCCCTCCATCGAAAAACAAGATTCTATGATGGTGCTGGGAGAAGTCCCATTTTGGTTTGCACCCCTTTAATCCCTAAAATACAATGGATTACGCGCTACTCGCCCTCTGTTTTTTTTCATTCATCGCTGGTTTTATAGATAGTATCGTTGGGGGTGGTGGTTTGGTACAAGTACCTGCTTTTTTTATTTTATACCCGCAATTGGCGGTTCCGTATATTATTGGCACCAATCGGCTGGCTTCGGCGGTAGGTACGTCTGTTGCGGCTTGGAACTATGCCCGTACCGTGCGTATTCCTTGGAAGACCGTACTTTTTGCAGGGGCTATGGCGGCTATTTTTGCTTATTTGGGTGCATTAGTGCAAAGTCATTTGCCAACTTATATCCTAAAACCCACTATATTTTTCCTGATTGTGCTGATTGCGATTTATACCTTTAAAAATAAAACCTTTGGCCACGAGGAGAATATCCAATTGCCCCACCATAAAATACCATTGTATGCGGCTTTGATTGGTGGCATTATGGGTTTTTACAACGGCTGTATTGGTCCTGGAACGGGTAGTTTGTTAGTTTTTGGATTTGTAAGTGTTATAGGATATTCATTTTTACGCGCGTCTGCCATTTCCAAGATTGTGAACGTCACCGCAGATGTATTTTCTCTTATTTTCTTTTTTATGAATAAATATATCATCTTTCATATCGCCCTGCCGATGATGGCATGTAATGTAGCAGGTTCGTTTATAGGCAGTAAAATGGCCGTATTGAGGGGAAATGTATTTGTCAGGCAAGTGTTTTTGGTCGTGCTGTTTGGCATATTATTGCGGTTTGGCTGGGATATATTTAAAAGTTTTCAATAGCCGAGATCTAATAGACAAGGACTAATCATCAAACACCTTTTTTCCCACCCCAAATCTGCACATGTAGCCGATCTGAATATCGGAATCCATGTGTTTTGCATACTTCTACCAACCATTTGCGTTTTTGAGTCAAGGCGCGGGCAGAAGTGCCTTCTGGCATAAGGAAAACCTTTTCGGGAGGAATAGCATAGCGTTCGATCAGGTCTAATATTTCAACGAGATCTGATGGTGCTGCTACCACAAATTTGAAATTTGCTTTATCGCTTTTGGCAAAAAAACGATAAACTGCGGGTTTTTCGCGTAATTTCTGTGGATTATTGCTATTTTCTAGTTTAGGCGACACATTATATTGGTCTATTGCCGCGTCAAATTCCTGCGTGGGTATCATTGTACCATTGGTTTCTGTTTCAAAGCGATAACCTTGTGCACGCTCACGCAGGGCGTACATCAGCCGAGTAAGCGCCGCCTGCTGAAGCATGGGTTCACCTCCGGTAAGGATCACATTTTTGCACGGAATATCTGCCACTGTCTCAGCAATTGTATCAATGGGTAACTTAGCAATCCAATCTTTTTTGACAAATTTTTTATAACCCGGTTTAGCATCATTAACGTGCTCAAAACGGGTATTCGTCCAGTTCCAAGTATAATCGGTATCGCACCATATACAATGTAAATTACATAAGGAGGTGCGTACAAAAATAGATGGTACTCCGAGGCTTTTCCCTTCCCCTTGAATAGAAAAAAAGATTTCGGGGCTGCCATGAAGGCGCGCAAGCGTTATCATCTGATCCATCGGAATATTCCCCATTTAGGAATCTATTTTTGAAGGAATAAAGCTGCAATCGACTTGTATTCGATGGTATTACGAATAGCGCGGCTAAATAATTTGGCCGTTGAAAGCACCTTTATTTTGTCCGATTGTTGTGTCAACGGAATAGTATCACAAACAATCAATTCCGTCAATTTGGAATTATTGATATTCTCGTATGCTTTACCCGAAAGCACAGGATGCGTACAAATGGCCTTTACCGAACGAGCACCTTTCTCCAGCAGCGCGTCGGCGGCTTTACAGAGTGTACCAGCAGTATCCACCAAATCGTCCACCAAAATCACATCTGCGCCTTTTACATCACCGATCACGGTCATGGAGGCGACTTGATTTGCTTTGGTGCGGTATTTATCACAAATCACCAGTTCGCGGCCAAAGTGCATGGCGTAAGAGCGTGCGCGTTTCACACCGCCTACATCTGGGCTGGCAAAAATAGTATGACTAAGGTCTGTTTCAGCCAAATAAGGCATATAAATAGCCTCAGAGCGCAGGTGATCCACGGGTATATCAAAAAAACCTTGTACTTGGTCGGCGTGCAAGTCCATGGTCATAATACGGTCAGCGCCAGCAGTTGTAAGCAAATTGGCCATGAGTTTGGCACTAATTGGCACACGTGGTTTGTCCTTACGGTCTTGGCGAGCATACCCGAAATAGGGTACAACTGCGGTGATATAACCAGCAGAAGCGCGTTTCGCGCAATCAATCCAAAGTAATAATTCTACTAGATTATCGTGGGGCTGACAGGTGCTTTGGATAAAAAAAGTAAAGCTACCGCGGATACTTTCGTTAATGATCGGCTGCATTTCGCCGTCGCTGAACTTAGCCAGCGTTTTGTCTGAAAGCGGAGTTTGATAATGATCCGCAATAGCAGCTGCAAGTTCATGTGAGGCGCTGCATGAGAATAGTTTTACTTCGGGCATATTAGTGGACGGGTCAATTGCTGCGTATTTGAACATCTTTTCAGTATCCAATACAGCGCAACGAGCGTTGTGATAAGACGGCGCAAAAGTAGTAACATTTTTTGATTGATTATCTTTTAAAGAAGAGGAAAACAATTTTTCACGCTATCTATGGTATTGCTCCGTAAATAGAATTATTTTCTTTGGGCAGCGAAAAAAGAAAAAATGGTATCTAGTATTAGGTGTATCTTCGAGGCAAAATTTCTGCGAAGGCTCTTAAATAAATCCGAATTACCATTTCAGAACCATCCCAATTCTAGCAGAATTTGAACGAAGAAGCACTCATAAAAGCATGTTTGCGCGGTTCAGCGCAGCATCAGCGCGAGTTATACGAGCGTTACAGCGGCAAAATGTTTGCTGTGTGCCTTCGGTATGCCCGTAACTCCGCAGATGCAGCAGATATGTTGCAGGAGGGTTTTGTTAAGGTATTTACCAAATTGGATCAATACCATTTTCAAGGCTCTTTTGAAGGGTGGATACGCAAAATAATGGTCAATACCGCCTTGCGTACCTATCAACGACAACGGTTTGATATGGAGCACAGCGGTTTTGAGGTGATGCCAGACCAAGCCGTCGAACCTGATGCCATTGCGCGCATGTCGGAAGCAGAGTTATTAAAAGTAATTGCTCAACTTCCCGATGGTTATCGCGTTATTTTTAATTTAGTAGCCATTGAAGGGTATTCTCATGCCGAAGTAGCGCAAACACTTGGCATTCAAGAAAGTACTTCACGGTCGCAATTGACAAAAGCACGACGTTGGTTGTGCGACCAATTAGAAAGCATTAAATAGGGACTTTTATCGTTTTTTGTAATAAAATTTACCAAAAACATAGAAGGAATTATCTAGAATTATTTATAAAATGAACGATATAGATCAAATATTCCAAAAAAGACTGAGTAATGCCTCAGTAACACCACCGCCTTTTGTTTGGGATGGGGTGGAGCGGGAATTGCGTAAAAAAAGACGTAGATCAATCTTTTGGTGGTCGCTTGGTCTAGGTATGCTGCTTGGCGTTGCCAGCCTTACTTGGTTTGGTTTTTCAAAAACAACACCTACCAGACATACGAGTACACCGCTTACCTTAACGGCTAATACACCATCCAATGAGACCCATTTAAAGGTCAAAAAGGCACCAAATGTAGCCCCATTAACACCTAATACCAAGCAAAAAAATACAGCGGAAAACCAAGCATTCAACCACGTTTTGAGTACCAAAAATGGTCTTGTGGCTCCAAATACTAGCATTTTACCCCCAATCTCCTCCCCCTATCCCACACCATCTGAAGGGTTGCCCAAGCAAAACCAAGCAGGCCAACAATCCTCCGATGCGCCTACTTTTACTACCAGTAGTCGGGTTACAAGTCCTCAACCGCTCTCAGGTACAGCGGTATCGGATAACCCTCCTTCATTTGTACTTGCCTCGGCAACACAACAATACGCGGCACTGAAACCTTTGCACTCTTCTTTTACGCTATTGAAAAGTAAAATGGCAATCGTAAATACTCAAAAATGGCAACAAAAAATTATTCGCAAAAAGAAGGAAACAGATACGAAATGCTATAATTTTGAATCTCATGCCAATGCATGGCTGTTCGACGCTTACACAGGGCCATTATATGCTCAAAAATCGCTAAGTACAGGCTCCAATCCCGAAAATAAAACCTATCACGACCTGCGTTGGAATACAGAATCGCACAGAGGGCTCGGTTTCACTGCCGGTGCACGGGCGAGTCTATTGGTAAAACAGCATTTTTCAGTAGGTACAGGGATTGATTATCAGCAATTTACAGAAATCTTTAGTTACGAAAAACCTTTGTATATCCAAGTTCTCATCGATCCCAATACCGGCGATACCCTTGATCTTGATATTGTTACACAGCGGTTTAAGCAATATAGCCGTTTTGGCTTTGTAAATATTCCATTTTCGGCGGGTTACGAAATACGTCAAGGACGTAGAGGGGTGCACCTAAGAGGAGGGGGCGCTATCAATCTTTTGTTTTGGAAAAACGGTACAATGCTGGATCAAACTACTTTGCAACCCGCTAAATTTGATACCCAAGACGCTTTTAGGGTAAATGCAGGATTAAGTTTGATCGGAAGCGCACAGTTTTTCTTGCATATCCAACCTCGAACTAGACTTTTTGCGGAGCCCTATTACCAACGAATACTCAAACCAGTCACAAAAGAGACATATCCTCTTCAGCAGAATTACAATTTAATTGGGCTAAGGCTGGGCTTGACCAAAATATTTTAAATAATTTGCCCCGATAGGCAGCGAATTGGCAACAATTCTTATCTACGATTATATACCATGTTTAAATTTATTACATACAAACGCTATTTTTGGATAATCGGCTTTTTGCTGACGCTCTCAGCGTGCAGAAAAGACCAGATTACCCTTGTACCTTACGATAATAGTCAAGGTGAATTGGATTATTTTATGAGTTTTGTTCCTGAAACGCCAACCAAAACGATATTTATCCTTCAAGGAGGTAATTTAGCCAAAGATACTATGCTGACCACGCCCAATGGCGTTCGTGTTCATATTCAAGACAATGATCTGTTATTCACACAAGAGAATGGTGCAGCCCAACCTTGTACGGCTTGCAACAATGTACAAATTGCAGTAACTGAAGTATTAAAAACAGGTGATTGGATTAGTCGTAAATTACCTGCTACAAACACGAATAGCCAATTGGACAAACATATTGGTGCTATAAAAGTAGAAGTCACTTGCGATGGTAAATTGTTGAAACTAGCCGCAGACCGACACCTTAAGGTTTATATTCCAGCCAAAGATGCCGCAGGAAATTACACGGTATCCTATACAGCAACAGACGACAAAGGAACTTTCACGCCTTGGGAATTGGGTAACCCTGACGCGGTATTTAGTGCTACTTGGGCGGCAACGCCATTTACGCAAAATATTTACGAAGGCTTTGAAATACTGAGCAAACGCTTGGGTTGGGTTTCTGCATTAGCTCCAATTGATATGGCCAGTACTGGTGCTTTTTGTGTACAATTGCCTAAGCAATTTGACCAAGATAATACGCGGGTATTTGCTATTTTTGAAGCAGAAAATACGTTTTCCGAAATGGTACCAGAACCTAATACGGGTAAATTTTGTTTAGATAATGCTATTTTGAACAAACCAGTTCGTATTTTTTCCATTTCTAAAGCAGGTAGCCAATACTGGCTTGGCGATACGAATACTGTATCTGCCAGTGATGCACGAGCGCAATTAAACCCCGTAACATCCAACGAGCAATTCATCATTCAGTTCCTTCGTGGACTTTGATGTAACGATACAATACCCGTGTTTAGTAATTTCGTATTGTAGCCGAGCCGGAAACGTCCGGTTCGGTTTTTTTATAAAAAGTAAAGCGGCTCTACTAGAGTTATGTCTAGTAAGGCCGCTTTTTATAACGAATACTTGTATAGACTACTTTTTAGCAGCCGCCGCTTTTTTAGCAGGAGCGGCCTTTTTAGCAGCAGGTT
This sequence comes from Chitinophagales bacterium, assembly GCA_013297575.1. GTDB lineage: Bacteria > Bacteroidota > Bacteroidia > Chitinophagales > Saprospiraceae > M3007. The sequence goes on along the minus strand of JAAFHO010000006.1, from coordinate 15,410 downwards.
TTTTCTCTTTTTTATCAAAAACACCTGGCATTTCTACTTCAATAATCTTTTTTACATCTTCTAAGGTGAGGCCGCGCGCATAATCGGCAGTCATATTAGCGCCGTCAATTTTTGGCAATTTTATATTATTTTTACCAAAGCGGATATAAGGCCCCCAACGGCCATTTTCGACGCTAATTTTCTCTGATTCCCAAAGGTGAATATACCGATTTCCTTCTTTTTCAATTTTCGCCTCGATTAATTCAATGGCCTGTGCTTGGGTAATATTATCGGGAGAATACCGTACTGGAATATTGATAAACAAATCACCCCACTTGATAAACGGCCCAAAACGACCTTTTCCCAAAGTATAAGGTATATTTTGATATTCACCAGCAGGTTTATCCGCTTCTAATTTTGCTTGCAATAATTCCAGCCCACGTTCGTACGAAATTTCGTACGGGTCATCTGTTTTAGGCAAATTAACAAAAGTGCTTTCACCATATTTAATATAGGGACCAAAACGACCGGCACTAACTATCATTTCTAAATCTTTGTATTCACCCAATACACGAGGCAAAGCAAACGACTCCAAAGCCTCCAACAAAGAGACTGTCTCTAGGTTTTTACCCACTTTAAGGTTGGCGTAACGCGGCTTTTCATTTTCTTCTAATTCAACCCCGGTGCCAATTTGGATCACAGGTTTGCCTAGTTTACTGATACGTACCAATACGGTGCGGCCTGTTTCTGGATCTAAACCAAGGATACGTTCGCCGCTTACACGGTCGGCATCAGCCAAGGTTTTTTCTACATCTTCGTGAAAAGGTTTGTAGAAACTATCGATCATATTTGACCAATCAATTTTGCCTTCAGCAATATCGTCAAAACGCGCCTCAATACCCGCAGTAAAGCCGTAATCCATTACTTTTTGAAAATGATCGCCCAAAAAATCGGTTACAATCATACCCATATCGGAAGGGTAGAGTACATTTTTAGTCGTTCCAGTTACTTCTTTGGAAGTAGTGGCTTTTATTTCGTTGTTTTTTAGTACCAAAACCCGAAAATTACGTTCTACACCCTCGCGGCTTTCCTTGGTTACATAACCGCGATTGTCTTCCATAATTTTTGAGATAGTAGGCGCGTAAGTAGAAGGCCGACCAATACCAAGTTCCTCCATTTTTTTCACCAACCCTGCCTCGGAGTACCGTGCTGGAGGTCGCGTGTATCGCTCTGTGGCGGTCATATCGCTCAAATTGAGCGTTTGTCCTACAGCCAATGGCGGCAACATACCCTGCTCATCCTCATCATCGTCATCAGAACTTTCGAGGTAAACCTTTAAGAATCCGTCAAATTTGATCACTTCGCCCTCTGCCACCAATTTGGCAGAAGTATTGGTGCTTATACTAATATCAACAACCGTTTTTTCGAGTTCAGCATCGGCCATTTGGCAGGCCATTGTCCGTTTCCAAATCAGTTCGTATAGCCGTTGCTCATCGCGGTCTTGGCTTACCTGCTGATTTTCAAAATAGGTAGGACGAATGGCTTCGTGTGCTTCCTGTGCGGATTCATTTTTGGTTTTATATCGGCGCATTTGGTGGTATTTTGCACCGTATTGCTTTACGATTTCATCACCTACGGCTTGTATGGCCGTTTCCGACATATTCACCGAATCGGTACGCATATAGGTAATATGTCCCGATTCATAGAGTCGTTGTGCTATTTTCATCGTACGGCTCACTGCATAACCTAGTTTTCTGCTCGCCTCTTGTTGCAATGTGGAGGTAGTGAACGGCGGTGCAGGTTTGCGGCGTAAAGGTTTTACTTCTACATTGGAAACTTTGTAGGTAGCCCCGATACATTTTTGCAAAAAAGATTGCGCATTTTGTTCATTTTCAATACGTTGCGGACTTTCTGCTTTAAAAGAAACAATTTTTTCTTGTGCGTTTTTAGTCAAAAAATTGGCTACAACCCTAAAGAAAGGCTCCGTATTGAACGTTTGAATTTCGCGTTCCCGTTCGACAATTAACTTTACGGCGACCGATTGTACCCGACCAGCGGATAATTGGCCCTTTACTTTTTTCCACAACAGACCAGAAAGCTCCCAACCCACAAGTCGGTCGAGTACACGTCGTGCTTGTTGAGCATTGACGACATTTAGGTCGAGTAAACGCGGATTTTGGACTGCTTTTTGGATAGCAGGTTTTGTGATTTCGTGAAATACAATTCGTTTGGTTGTCCGCTCGTCGAGGCCGAGAACTTGGCACAAGTGCCAAGAGATGGCTTCTCCTTCGCGGTCTTCGTCCGTTGCGAGCCACACCTCTTCTACTTTAGCGGCATTTTCCTTGAGCTCTTTAACGGTTTTGTACTTATCAGAAGGAACAACATAATTAGGTGTATATCCATTATTGACATCTACACCGAGGTCGTTGCCTTTTTCCAAATCTCGAATATGCCCAAACGACGATTTTACGATAAAATCGCCGCCAAGGTATTTCTCGATGGTCTTCGCTTTGGCGGGAGACTCTACTATCAGCAGTTTTTTTGCCATTTATATTAATTAGAAACGTAGGCACAATAAACCCGTTAACGGCTGGTTTGTTTAAAATGCCTTGTTTTGGAGTGAAATTCGGCGCAAAATTAAGGGGTTATTTAAGAAAAAAGGGTATAATCGTAAATTATTGAAAAAAAACAGGAAATCACCTTGCCACAAACCTAGAGAAGTCAACAGCCATTGCTAAGTTTTTCCCTTGATAATGGTGCTTGGGTCTTATATGCTTTTGAAACAAACGCGCTACTTCGGGGTCTTTTTCCAAAAACGTCATTAATGTACGATGCACCTTAAAAAAACGGGGAAGATCATTAACTTGAGGAATGTCGCGTGCACCCAATCGCTCCAAAGTGACTGCAAAAGTGGGTAAATCATACGGAGCAGCATACGTTTCTGGATAACGAAACGCGAGGTACAGCGCAATCATTCTATAATCATCGTGGTAATGGTTATTTTCTACGGAAGTGGGGTGATCGCTTTTGTAATCGCCGAGCAGGGTGTCCATACCAAACAGAAAACGCGAAATACGCATATCTACTTCTTTGGTTTCGTTCATTAAATCCTCGAACATGGCTTTCATCATCATCGGATTATACCCATAAAAAAGCATGGCTATTTCTTTGGGTCGCCAGCTATCGGATTGCCACAGACGGCGGGTAAATGTATTTTGGAAACACGCATCCAACATTTGGGGTGGATTGGGTGTATCCATATTCCAATTGTCCTGAAAGAACTGAACCGATTCCAACCACCACGTATTGGGATGTTCTCGGAGCGATGCGAGCCATTGTTTATAGGCTGTAATTTGATCTTGTATCTTTGCTACTACCATTTTTACTACATTTGCGCGATGTATGCGCTATTACTAAAAGGATTATTACTGGGCTTCACCTTAAGTTTTATGATCGGCCCGCTGTTTTTTTCCATTGTGGAAGCCACTTTGGATCGTGGTTACCGCGCGGGACTTGCTGTTGCTACAGGTATTTGGTGCAGCGATATATTATTTATTTTGGCCGTTCAAAAAGGAATGGAAGCCATGAAACATATCGTTGCCTTAAATGGTTTTCGTTTTTGGGCGGGTATTTTGGGCGGATTAATGCTGATTGCGTTTGGGCTTACTACATGGCTAAACGGCAAAAAGACCAATTCTGTTTCGGCAAAGGAACAACAAATTTTAGTAGAGGAAAAAGGAATAACAGGACTTTGGCTGCGTGGCTTTTTGATTAATTCGTTCAATCCAGGCACTTTAGTCTTTTGGTTGGGTACAGCAACGGGAATTGTTGCGCCGCAAGGGTGGAACACATTCGAAACCTACTTATTTTTTGGAGCAATGATGGCTGTGTTAATTTTGACCGATGCTTTAAAAATATATGGTGCTAAATTTCTGCGCGTATGGCTTACACCGACACATATATTAATGGTGCGGCGGAGTATTGGGCTGGTATTATTTGTTTTTGGGTTAGTTTTGGCATTGAGTGAAGTAATTGGAGGGCAATAGTGCTTTTGTGTAGTAAAAATGCGACTTAATTTCAAGATATTAAGCAGCCAAAAATAACTTATGCGCATCTTTGCTTCGATGACTTATGATAAACTGATAGATGATAGCGGAATGATAGAATTATACAAAAATAATAATTTCGTGATAGAAATTTATTTCATTTCAAATAAACGTTTTACATTTGAGCATCAATAAAATTATCCTTCATCAAAATTAAAAACTATTTTCAGCTATGAAACAATTCGCCTCTGTTGCAATTATTCTATGCTTTTTAATTGCGTCTTCCTCACTTTTTGCGCAAAATGCGCTCATTACAATTGAAAATCCCGACGACCTCTATGTTTGTGGGGAAGATATCCTCACTGTAAATGTAAAAAACACAGGCGCAGGTACACTCAACAATATTATTGCAACAGTAGCACTCCCCGCTTCAATACAGTATGTTGGAGGTACTGTTACCGGGGCTGTTGAACAAAATATTACCGACCTTAGTGCCCCGAAATTTAGCATCGCATCGCTTGGTGCCGGTGCCGAACAGCAATTCAAACTGACAGTTGTGGCACTTTGTGATCTTGTGCCGCTGATCAATAGCGGGCAACTATTTACCAATAAAGTGACCGTAACCTATACAGGCGGCATGGATATGATAAATTCTACGAATTATAAAGTAGAAACAGGCCTGGTTGTTATCTCTAGTGCATCGCCAATTACTACAGCGGCTGAAATAGGTGATATGCCCATTCGGACTTATAAAATAAAAAATACGCGTCTTGGCCCGATCAAGAGATTGCTTTTTTATGATAACCACTTTCCGGGGTTCACCGCGACCATTTCGGGTACAAATGAAAGCAATAACCCAGTTTTATTTAGTGGCGAATTAGATGGCTCCTTTTTTACGAGTTTTGGTGATGGGGATAATCTTTTTGAATTCAATGAAGAAATAACGATAACGGAAAAACTAACGGTAACCGATTGTGGCACACCATCATTTGACAATCCATCTCGAATCAGGGTGGGATGGGGCTGTAATACCGACCTTTGCCAGTACGACAGTACAGATTTGGAATTGACGATTTTACCCAGTACAAAGAACCCCGATTTAAAATTTACCACCACTTATGGTTACCCCGTAGACTATTGTGTAGGTACGCCATCTACCAATATCGTTACGATTGTCAATAGCGGATCTGTAGATGCAACAAATGTGATCCTCGATTTTTACAATGGGTTATTTGACAGTTTTACAGGCATGGATCCGGCATCATTTGAATATAATAATGGTCAAGGTTGGATTCCGATAGTGCCAGCTATTTCATCACCGATTACACTTGGTGCTTGTAATGTGGATTATTTATCGCGGTCATTAATTACAATACCCTTAGCGCCAGCAAATGCAACCACACTACTGCGGTATAAATTTTTCACCTGCTTCCCCGATTGCGATCAAGCCTTAATTCCACCTTATTTCTTTACTTTTTATGAAAAATCTTGCCCAGAAGGTGCTAACGCCAGCGATTCTATTGGGTTTGTCATTGATTCTGCCTTATTGTCTATCCGGCATTTGACACGTTTCAATATTAAAGAATGTATAGTGGAAGACGAAACTTATGATTTCAATTTCACGGCAAGAAGTGCTCGTTTTCTCACAGATACCACCTATTTCCAAGCGCGATTTGAATTGCCTAAGGGCATTTATTGGGACAGCACTTGCGTAGCACCTACAATTGATGGGAAATCACCGATTTATACGTCTTCGGTGGTAGATCCAACAACAGGAACTACCTCTATTGTATTGACATTTGACCTGCCGTTTAATAGCGACTCGGTCAATATGCCGTTCTGTCTCAAATTTATTTGTTTCCCCGATATACCCTGTATGGATGTATTAGGGGAAATAGGCCAAGAAGGCGGCAATTCCACTGCATTCCCAGTGATGTGTGAAAATGCTTGCGGATTAAAAACACTTACGCAAGCAGCCATTACTAATACCCCAGATGCTGGGCCTGGATGTGGATTGACGGCCTGTCACTTGTTTATGCTTATTACCGACGCACCTTGCGCTACAGGAGCAGGCGGCGGCGGCGGCAGCGGCATCCCTGCGGGTTTATTGGTTGAATATAAAACCTATCGTACCAATTATGGACTACAAGACGATGACGATAACCGCATTGCTGATAGTGCATTGAAGCCCGATTTATCGCAAATACGTTTGGATAGATATATGCCGGGTGATACCCTTCGTTTTGAATTAAAAGGGGTGGTACTCTTTGGTCAAGTACCCGATTTTCCTTTGCAGATCAATACGGAATCGTTGCAATCTGATTTTGGGAAACTAGATGGTGATGCTTACAATTTAATAACTGGCCGTTTACGTTTAGTCAACCGCGACTCGCTGTTCCTGATCCGTTCCCATTTAAGGGTCAAACGCGCTGATGGCACGGAGTATGAATGTGACGCACCATTGGTGGACTACAAGCACCAGAATTTTATCCAAATGCAGGCGGTTAATATACAACCGCCTCAAACACTTGATCGGTTTCTGACCATGTACCGCACCTTCGGATTAGGGATGGCTACCTGCGCACCCGATGGACAAGGCCCTACCGTTGGTGACTCGGTATTTTATGTATATGAATACCAATTCCAACAAAACTATGCCCCTGCACGTGCGGGTGGACAACCACCTGCTTTGATCAATATTAGGAATGTGCCATGGGATAGAGATTTCGCTTGGACTTACCCTGATTCTATTGGTTGGCCAAGGCCAATGAGCCAGTATTCTGGATATGTGCAATCCCGATCTTACCCCAAAAACACGATACGTCCTTGCGCTACATCTTTGCAAACTACACCATTTGCTTATGGTATTCGCTTGGCAAGGGGCAATATGTTCCCATTTGAAGTACGTCAAATTGCAGAAATAAGTGACTTTAACTATAGGCTCGCACCAGATGTGAATATTTTGAGTGCACTCACCGATCTTACCCTACAAGAAAGCGTACCTTGGTTTAATGCTGAGCCTATTCCTTGGTCGAATGTAGGACTGGATTATAAATTTGACTACGCTGGAGGGATTTTTGAACTACCAATCGACGAAGGTTTCAGCCTGCGGACCGATTTTGTCTTTGATGAATCCTGCTCCTTCCTTGGGCCAGATACAGCACAAGTTAAATACGATATTACGTATCCAGAGCCTTTCCCAAATAGTACAGTAATTACTTACCAACGCCGCGATGGCACAGGGTTCTTGGATGCAGCCCCTCGCTTAAAAGCCGATTTCAACTCTACTATTCTCAATATGAATAGTTCAAATTTTGAAATTGATTTTGTACTAAAAAATCTACGTCCACACGAAGCCCCCAATACATGGATGTACGTAGAACCATTGAATGGTAGCATTTCTGATGTTGAAATACTAGCATTGCCTGCTGTTACACCATATCCGGGTTTGGCCAATTTGTTCCAACTAGGTACAGTTACTAATTTTGCCCAACAAGGGCTACGTATTAAAGGCAAAAACAGCAATTGCGAAGGACTGAAACTCCGACTGATTTTTGGTTGGGATTGTGATCTTGTAGGTAATCCATTTGCCAGCACTTGCGGACGAGATACAGTTGTGCTAGATTTACGGTTGAGTAATGCCGTACTGGAACTCGATATCATTAATCAACCTCCAGATGTGCCACTCTGCGAACCTTCGGATTATTTCACATTTGAAGTATCCAATGCCAATGATGGTAATGGCTTGGGTATTACCTCTTCTATTAAATTACCTCCGGGATTAACCATTGTCCCAGGTTCTTCACAAATACAGTACCCTTCACCTGGCGGCACTTGGACTAATATAGTAAATCCTGGAACGGAACCCGGTAATATTTACTTGTGGAAGATAGAAGATATATTACCTGCATTAACCAATGGTTTACCTGGTTTCCCAGAAGAACCCAATAATGCTTTCCGTATCAGATTTAGGGTTATTGCAGAATGTGGCTTTGTCGCTAATGCGCAACCGATATATGGTGTAGATGGTATTCAGCCATGCGGTTCCTTTACGAATAGCCTCCGCAAGCCCGACGAACCCATCAATTTGGAAGGCGTAAACCCTGCTTACGGTGTTGATATTAATCTTTCGCCTACTACTACTTCGGTGAGTTGTGGTGAGGATTTTGAAATTGCCGTTCAATTATTGTTACAAGGCAGCCCGGCACCCAACGACAGTATTTACTTCACTTTACCCACAGGTGTTTCTTATGTAGCGGGTTCGTACCAACCTGTCCAAAATGCGCCTTCTGGCACGCCACTGCAAGTAGGCCAAACGCTACAATGGGGCTATAATTCAGGGCTATCATCTGGCAGTGTCGTAAAATTCAATATTAAAGTAAAATATAGCAATGCTGCGGGTTGTTTGGACAAATTTATTATTGCTCAAACCCGCCAAAAAACAAATGGATTCTGCGCTACGATCAATCAGTCCTGTGGTGTATATATTGCCACGGGCGAAGCACTGCTCCAAATCCCCTCTGTCAATCCTGACCTTAAACTATCGTCGTTTACACCAGGTGCGGCCAGTACAGGAGGTGGATTTAACTTCGAAGCGGTATTAGAAAACCCCGGTACGGTGGCTGCTGAAAATGCGGTGCTCCAACTTTGGATTGATACAAATGGTAATGGCAAGCCTGATCCAGGCGAACAATTGTTAAAAACGCTGAATTATAACCAAACCATTGCGCCAGGTGCTACAGCCACACAAGGCGGTAATTTAAATATCCCGTTAGAGGATCTTTGTAAATTATTAGCTGTTCTCCCTGCCGATGAAAACTGTGCTTGTGCTCCCAAATACTTCCCTATCGATGGATTGGTGGTTAATCAAGGTACTTTTGCCCGTTGTGCGGTAGAACCTGTTACAATTGGGGTAATGAATACAACCGGCCATTTTTATACTTGGCAGCCCACTACCCTACTATCTTGTAATGCTTGTCCCGAAACGACGTTTACGCCAGATGCAAATGTACAAAATGGTGATTTCTTCACTTTTGTCTTATTTGAAACTGCCGGAACATGTACTATCGAACACCGTTTCGAAATCCGATATGGTGAAGCATTGGGTATTAACACACCAGATCAGTTGGTCTGCAAAGGCGATTCTGTTATCTTGCAAGCATCACCGGGTGGTACTTACCAATGGACAGGCCCAGGCGTAAACCCGACGGCTCAACAACAAATATTGTTTCCAACAACATCAGCAACGTATAGCGTAACGGTTACATTATCTGCGGGCTGTACTGGAACAGATGTCGTAAAAGTAGATGTACTAGAACCTAGCAATATTGTATTACCAACCATCAAAACTTGCCCCGGCAAACCACCTGTTACTATCTTTGGAGAACCGCAAACAGATGCCGGTACTTATTGTAAAACTTTCCAAAAAGTGAATGGTTGCGATAGTACAGTATGTGTTACACTGATTGTTGCTCCTGTAGCAGGCAATTCGGTGTTAACAACCTGTTCAGGCGATTCGATAGAGGTGTTCCCCGGACAATTTGAAACTGTACAAGGCGAATACTGCAAAAAATTCACGAATTCTGCTGGTTGCGATAGTACACATTGCGTAAATTTGACAGTGGTGCCCAAAGTACCTACTACGCCTTTATTTACAACTACTATTGAAAAAGGTTCCTCTGTTCAGTTGCAAGGCCCTGCGGGTTTTGCATCTTATGCCTGGACACCTAACTATAAATTAGATTGCACAGATTGCCAAAATCCAACAGCGAGCCCTGATACCTCTACGACATATACGGTACGAGTCACCAATGCTGGAGGTTGTACAGGGGAAGCGGTTTATAGGATACTTGTAGCACCACCTTGCTTTGAAAATGTTTTAGTACCCAATGCATTTACGCCTAATAATGACACAATTAACAATTATTTGCAGGTGATTTTAAATGAGGGACAATTTGAAAAAGTAGTCCGATTGCAAGTTTACAACCGTTGGGGGCAACGTATTTTTGACGCTACGGATGATCCAAGATGGGATGGTAATGTAGGCGGCAAACCGGCCCCGATGGATGTTTACATATTTATATTTGATATAGAATGTAATGGTAAAACGAAACGATTGTTAGAGCGGGAGGTTACGTTAATCCGGTAGAGACGTTGCATTGCAACGTCTAAAACGCCAATAACGACCATAAAATACACCATTAATTGTAATAACAAGGTTTTGTTTCACGTAGAGACGTTGCATTGCAACGTCTAAAACGCCAACAACGACCATAAAATACACCATTAATTGTAATAACAAGGTTTTGTTTCACGTAGAGACGTTGCATTGCAACGTCTAAAACGCCAACAACGACCATAAAATACACCATTAATTATAATAACAAGGTTTCGTTTCACGTATAAATGTTGCGTGTACCGTAGAGTAGAGACGTTGCAGTGCAACGTCTAAAACGCCGACAACGACCATAAAACACACCATTAATTGTAAAACAGGGTTTCGCTTCACGTATAAACGTTGCGTGTACCGTAGAGTAGAGACGTTGCACATACCGTAGAGTAGAGACGTTGCAGTGCAACGTCTCTACCGTGTCACAAACCACAACACACACCATATGCCCGACACATCATAAAAAAATCCGCGTTTTCACGTATTTGAATAATTATTTTATTCAATTTTACGATTTATCATTCTTTTCTTTGACCGTTTTTTTAGACGTTGCAGTGCAACGTCTCTACCGTTAATTTTTCACCTACCATGAAAAAATATAAAAACAAATACCGTATCCCAACGGCAAGAGCCGCTTGGTGGAACTATTCCAACAATGGTGCATATTTTATTACAATATGCACAACAAATCGTCGCCATTTTTTAGGAGAATGCTCCAAGGGTAAAATGCAATTATCCACAATGGGCGCGATCGTGCAGGGTTTTTGGTTTGAAATACCCAAACATTTTCCATTTGTCCAATTGGGCGAATTTGTCGTAATGCCCAACCATATTCACGGCGTATTGATATTGAATAAACCCGACCATTTGCCCGTAGAGACGTTGCACTGCAACGACTCCACACCCAATATGGTGTGGCCAAAGGAGGCGATATGGCCAACCGAGGTAGAGACGTTGCAGTGCAACGTCTCTACGCCACCGCCACCACGTAACGAATATTTTTCCAAAATATCACCCCCACCAGGTTCTGTACCCGTCATTGTCCGATCCTATAAATCGATATGTACTAAACACATTAATAAAATCTTACCAGATAAAAAATTTGGATGGCAAGAACGCTTTTGGGACAATATTGTTCGCGATGATAAGGCATTTAATAGAATATCAAACTACATTATAAATAATCCTAGGAATTGGGATAAAGACTGTTTTTTTTGATCATCCCTGATATAACGGTAGAGACGTTGCAGTGCAACGTCTCTACGATACGGAAAAATTAAAAATAATCAAAATGCAATTCATCAAATACAAAAACCTCCATGCACAGCTAGTACATGGAGGTTTTGTATTTAAAACAAGATAAACGCTTTCCTTTATTCCTGAATAAGTGGCAAGTTACCCACCTTTACAATATCATTATTAACCAAGTCTGTTTCGATTAATCCATCTCTCATACGCACGATGCGGTGCGCATGCATAGCAATATCCTGTTCGTGAGTAACCACAATAATGGTGTTCCCTAGTGCATGGATTTGCTCAAAAAGACCCATAATTTCGTATGAAGTCTTAGTATCCAAATTACCGGTAGGTTCATCGGCGAGAATAATAGCCGGACCATTGACTAAAGCACGCGCTACTGCCACCCTTTGTCTTTGACCTCCAGATAATTCATTAGGTCTGTGCATCATACGATCGCCCAAACCAACCGACTCCAGTACATGCTTAGCCTTTTCCAAACGTTCGGCCTTACTATAACCAGCATAAACTAAAGGCAAGGCAACATTCTCGAGTGCTGATAAGCGAGGCATTAGGTTAAAGGTTTGGAACACAAAACCGATTTGCTTATTACGCACCTCTGCCAAATCATTATCATCCATGGTACTTACCTCGATATTATTGAGCGAATACTCCCCTCGAGTAGGTGAATCAAGGCAACCTAATAGATTCATAAGCGTAGATTTACCACTACCTGATGGCCCCATCAAAGCGACATACTCGTTTGCTGCAATGTTCAATGAAACATCTTTGAGCGCTTCTACACGCTCTGCACCCATAATATAGGTCTTGTTCAAATTCTTAATCGAAATAAGCATCTTTTTTGTTTTTTTCGATTGCTTTAATTTTTTTTAATTTTGCACATTACCGCTTTTAGGATGGATCCTTTCAATTTGACAAACAATTGCTTATTTCAAATTGAAACGGCTAAACCATAGGGATACTCAAAATCAAAAAAATCGAAAAAATCGAATTATTTTTTAGAGACTTTTGGCACTTTAAAGTGCGTTCCGTCTTGTTGTGGAGCATTGGAAAGTGCCGAAAGCGTGGACAATTGATGGCCAACTTCATCTTTTCTAAGTACCGCACCACGGTCGCTCAGATAAATAAGAGGGTCAACGCCAGCCGTATTCACTTCCTGTAGTTGGTTCACCATATCAACAATTTGACTAAGGTCGCCCGCAAAGCGGGTACGTTCAGCATCGCTGAGTTGGAGGTTAGCCAACTTTTCGAGCCTCAAGATGAGATCAGTATGTACTTGCATGTTAGATGCTTCGATGTTTGATGGTATATATTCGCTTAATAGGTGCGAATGCTCTATGTACGGAATTAGGATTATTGCTTTTGGAAGCCTTTTACAATCTCTTCAGCAGATTTTCCGAGGGTTTTCAATGCCATTTTAACATCATCTGCGTAATCGGCATCATCGGAATATTTTTGCAAAAACTCCTCATAAGTGGCTTTTGCTTTTGCGGTATCCCCTAAGTCATTTTCATAAATAAAGCCTTGCATAAATAAGGCAGTTCGCGCTTTAGGGTGTTCAGGCAATCGCTCACTCAAACGATGGTATAATACAATGGCTTTATTATACGATTCAATAGTTTTGGCCAAGCCCCCCGCCATAGAAAGCAATTCAGCATATTTATCATTCGACTGAGTAATTGCGGCATACCCCTCTGATATTTCAATATACTTAGTGGCTAATGCTTTGTCTGTAACCATGCCATTCACCGTCATTTTTCGATCGGTACGCACCAGTGCTGAATCCAACCAAGCATTATTACGGAGCAAGTGTGTCTGCATACGAGACATATCTTTGCTGTCAATACTATAGGTGCTTTCCGTATGGTATTGTACACCATTATAGATACGAGCGTACAAACCCATAATTTCGGTCAGGTCTTGTCCTTCGGAATAATGCGCCATCGCATCGTCCAGCCAACGGGTGGCGGGTGCACCATCTTTGCGTTTATCGAACTGAATTTCGGCAGCGCGGGTCAAATAATGCAGGTTGTTGGCATGATCATCCGGATGTGCCTTTACCATATCGCGGTACAAACTAACCAACGAATCCGACCGTTCATTTGTAAATTGTGTGGCTAATCTTTGCTCTAATTCTTCGATACTCTTTTGTTGAACCTTATCAGCGGTACAGGCACAAAAAATAACTACAAAAACGGCAGATAACCCTAATAATAATTTGTTCATAGTGTGTCATTAACAATTGTGGGTGCAAAATTAGGTCGATTCTTTCAAAAAGCACCGATAAACCAATATTTTAAGGTGTTTATTGTTTCGTTTTGTCCGCTTAGTGTAATTTTGCATAAATTAAATTACATTTTAGTTCCATTATGCGACAAATACCACTCCTTTTTATAAGCGTTTTGCTGATATTTTTTGCCCAATCGCTTCATGCTCAAAATACTTTTCAGCGGTATTTCACCGTAGGTGATAGTGCTTGTTCTATATTCGATATATCCATTACACCATCAGGAGATATTTTTGCCTCTGGCACATTAAGAAAAGTAGGTAATTTTTCTAATATTGATGCTATTGTTTGGAAATTGACAGCAGCAGGTACGCCTATTTGGACACGTAAACTGCCTAGAGGGTCATCAACTGGTATAAATACTACAGATATTGAGGCATTGGATGATGGAGGTGCATTGGTATCGGTTGGTTATTATACTGGCGCTGTTAATAACTACCAAATTATCCGACTAGATGCCAGCGGTAACATAAAATGGGCCAAAGAATTAGATAATAACCCTGATTTTGGGATTGATAATATTAATACGATCAAAGGTGGATATTTATTATCAGGCTATTTCCCTGGAAGTGCGAGCAAAACAGTATTAATTAAAATTGACGATAATGGCAATATACTTTGGTCAAAAAAACTCGCCAATATTGCTATAAATGCAATTACTATTACAGAAGATAGCAATGGTACACTATTCCTTCCGGGCAGTTCTGGCCTAAGGGGTACTTTACTAAAATTAGCCTCTAATGGCGATATTCTAAAATCAGTTGATTACGAGGAGGGTACAACAGGAAGGCTTGGGGTTTTTACTGGGTGCAATACTACTAGTAATGATAGCCTCGTACTAACAGGCTATGATCTTGAAGGCCGTTTTATGCTGTTAAAAATAGACCGCAATGGTAACCCTGGTCGCGGCGTTTGGATGGGAACCACGTCCACTCCTTATTATACCGCCGCTGCTCATAGCGATCTTGCAGGAAATATATATGTATCTGTTTATAAAAATGTAGGATCGGGAGCAGAAGCCATATTTTGTAAATTTGACCCTAATTTGGGTTTAGTTTGGAACAAAGAATATGGGAATCCCACAAATGGGAATTATGTTTTTTACAATTCACAACGTTCCAAAACGGAGAATGCGTTTTTGCTGGCTGGTTCTTTTTTCCAAAACCTCAATGAAAGTGCTTATATTGTAAAAACCGACAACGATGGCAATATTTTTGGAGCGTGCTGCCCAAAGCCTTATACCATTGCATATGCACGGTTCCAGGCCAATAGCCAAATTAGCGACATTAACGAAATATCAAATGTTGCAATGTCCACAATTACGCAAAATGTTACCCCCACGACAACCGAAGGAGTTGACTTATGCCCATTGCAAGAGAAAATACAACCAGACTCCTTGGTCAACCTTTGTCCTGGAGGGTGCATCATTGTGAGTATGACCAATCCAAGGCAAGGTGCACAATACCACTGGGATTTTCAAGGTGCCAGCCCCGATTCTAGCAATGTGATTAACCCCGGGCAAGTATGTTACGGCGCAAAAGGAACTTATACAATTGTATTGACCGAAGGCGGTTGTATGCTGGCCATGGATTCGGTTATTGTGGACAACCCTCAAGACCTATTCCCGAATGCCTTTGCGCCGAATGGTTTTAACACCACCTTTGCGCCAATT
>JAAFHO010000599.1 GCA_013297575.1 Chitinophagales bacterium | reverse complement strand
TTACTTGCACTGCAGGGTCTTTTATCTTAAATTTTGACCCAGCATTTGATAGTGAGCCAGAAATGAGGACTACTATTTGCTCCGTTTTTCAGTATATTTCAGGTATTATTGGTACAGGCCAAGCATCCATGCCTGTCAATATTGAAAAACAGGTTACCCCAGAAGGGGCTGCCACTGCATCGGGCATATATCCAGAACAAGATTGTGGCATAGTAAATACACTCGCCCTGCAAATGTTTACAACAGGCCAAACACCATACCCTTCTGGTACACCAGTTGGTTATATTAAGTATAATTTTGGGTTAAATTGGCATAAAACACTTGATCCTATTGTTCCTCAGGATAAATATGATCTATATACTGCCACTTTACACGAGGCATTGCACATGCTAGGTTTTGCTTCTTTGATCGGGCATGATGGAGAGGGGATAGATGGCCTTTATTCTCGATGGGATGCAAATCTTTTGGGTTTTTCTCCCAGTATTCAAAATATTTCAACTTTACTTAACCAATCATCTTCGGCTGCGTGCTGTGCTGAGCACCACTTTAATAGTAATGAATTTTCGATGCCAACTGACCTTTCTGGAAATTGCGAGATAAAGGGTGGCTTTAGGGATCCAAGCAACACTTCTTTAGTAAGTATTGCCCACGTAAATGATTTTGAAAATAACCCTGGAAATAATGATAATTCCATGCGGAACAAACTTAGCCATTTAGAGCCCCTATGCGCTGCCCCACAAAATTTTATTCAGCCGCCCTATAACTTGAATACAGATTATGTAATCAGGCCAGATATTCCATTCGGCATACCACATAGAATACTCACCCCAGCCGAAGAGCGTATTTTATTTGTACTGGGGTTTCCAAATTACAATTTAAGCAATCCATGTGTTACAATAGCCAGGGATGATATTAATCAAAATTTAATTATTCTCACAGGGGCAGGAGCATCACCTAATCAGCAAATAAACGTACCTGTGTTAAACAATGATATCTATCCACCAAACTACTCCGTTAAAGTAGTACCCAACTCTGGCAATAGTAATGGTGGGACAATCGGCATACAAATAACTTCATTATTTTTTTCACCTCCGAAAACTAGTTTTATTGTCAAAGGTCTTCAACCCGGTATATGGTCATTCTCGTATGAAGTAAGTGGCTGTAACGGTTGGTGTAGTAGAGCAAACGTAGTAGTTACCGTCATACAACAACTCGTTCCGACAGATTGCGCCGAAGATTGCAACTTGGTTTGTTACGGTGATTACGAGGGTTTTGTACAGCGTACAAATTCTACTTATTATCAAGAAATGGGAATAACAAATTTCAAATTTGACATTGCACAACAAAATTCGCCTGATCTATTTAAACAAGAAAATGGGAATAAAATTATTTCGTTTTTTAGTGGAAGTGGCAGCAATGATCCTGCAATAAATTTTGAATCGATCATAGTACCTTTACGAGAGCCTATACTACCAGGATGTACAGCAAAATTAAATTTTGATGCTGCTTGTAGTCGTACAGCAGGTAATTTTACGCCTACTGGTACGGGATTTTCCATATTTGGTCTGACGGACTACGGTGGATGCACCGTTTCATCTATACAAGTTCTAAATTACCCTACATGTGCGCCTGGTGGTTCAATACAATGCAGCAGTTCCTCTGATAAAATTTATTGTATAGGAAACATACCCGTTACTTATGATGAGGATGCAATTTTCAACGATAATACTGTCGTGGTTTCCAACTTAGATTTAATGCCAATAACTGAATTTGTTTGGACAAATCCATCCTCTAGTGAGCCTATCACACACCTTATTATTCATGGTATTTTTGATGGTTTCAGTCCAATATCCCCTAACATTAACAAACAAATAAATTTTACACTAGACAACCTTTCAGTTACCACCGATTGTGGCAATCAAATAACAGTTACGCCAAAAATCCTCAAGGAGTGTACTGGAACACCGGGAAGTGGACTTGGAACCCCAGCAGTAAATGGTGAGGCCATTATTGAATACACCGTTTGCTTAACAGGACCAGGCTCGGGTGTTACGCCAATCCAATTATTAGCCACACTACCTTATGGATTTTCGGTAGCACCCGGAGGGGCATTTACCCAACAAGCAGGTCTTGCTACAGCAACGGTAAACCTAACACAAAACCCGATTGGTACTATTGAATGCGCTACGGTAACTTTAAATCTGTTGGTAGCTGGCAATATCCCACCCGGTACGGTTATTGATATCCCTTTGTTGGTGAACTCCACTGACTACTGTACCAATACAACTACCAATAACCCAACCGCGACGCTCCACCTGCAAAGTTGTATACCTGATCCAGAGGCTTGCCTTTGTCCGAATGGTAATCTAAATATAGGTTACAATAGTGCATCAACGACTTTTCTATTTTCTAGTGCTTATATTCCCAAACAGATCACAGGCGGATGTTTGAGCATAAAAGGAAAATTAGTCGTAGATACCGATTTTACGTTAGAAGATGTAGATGTAATCATGAATTCAGGCGCAGAAATTGTTGTTCAAAACGCTGCTAAATTTACCATTAAAAAAAATACTAACATCAATGGATGTAATAACCTATGGCGTAGTATTACGATAGAATCGGGTGGCACCTTTATCTCCGACGGTAAAAGCGGCCAAAACACCATCAACGATGCCTTACACGCCGTAAGACCACTAAGCGGCGCCAAGATGGCGATCACCTATACCCAGTTTGATCGAAACTATATAGGAATCTATACCGCACCTACGCCCAATGGTGGCGCGCAATCCGTCACGACTACGGGTCTTGCAGTTAATAAGTTTTTGGGTACAGCTGTACTAAAGGCTCCGTTCGATGTGACGTTGCCGCCAACACCAAGGGCCTACGCCATGGCCGAACTCAATAATACGGTCGGTATCGACTTTCAGCAAAATAATGTAGCAGATGGTCTTGCCAACGGTTTGATTGCCAACCGCAGTTCGTTTACAATGGATAGGTGTACGATCAAAAATCCGCTGCAACTCGCCACCTACCCTATCCAGCAAAGGGGGGTATTTGCCGATAACTGCGCCAATGTGAATCTTACCTTTAATTGGTTTGAACAAAACAAAGAAAGTATTTATTCGACTACAAGCAATATTAACGCCGATCACAATACGATTGTGAACAACCTCAATACCTATACCGATTATTTTTGGGGTATTATAGTAAAGGATGGCAATGGCAGGATTACCAAACTGAGCGACAATACCATCAATACGTGGGGCCCAGGGATTATGGTATCCAATTGTAAATCTCCGGTTTCTTTAGGTATTAGGGGCAATACTATTAATCTCCAGGTCGGTGCTCATACACCATTAGGAGGCCAACCTTCCGTTCCCGGTGCGGCGATTGATTTAGATGGCTGCGACAACGGAATTATATGGGGCAATAATATGTACAATAAATTCTCCACTACAGTAGGTGATGGCCTGTTTATGAACAACTGTAACACCAATACTGTAGCAGAGAACAAATCTTATAGCCATTTTACAGGCTACCGAATTGATGGCTGTACCAGCAACTATTTCTATGGTAATGATGCAGTGCGAGAAGGCAAAGCGAACCGTACAGGTTTTGAGGTATCCAATAGCGTAAATACCTATTGTACCAATTACACAGACAATCAGACCCAAGAAGGTTGGTATTTTTCTGGGGCTTGTACGCCCTCTGCCTTTAGTTGCAACCAAATAGTTAATGCCGATTATGGTTTATTCTTGGCTGAACAAACAGAAATCAGTCCACAGAACAAAAGAGGGAACCAATGGCTAGGGGCGTATGGTAGCTGGGG
>JAAFHO010000598.1 GCA_013297575.1 Chitinophagales bacterium | reverse complement strand
CTGGTCAAATACAGTAGCGACAAGCGATCCATCTAGCCAAACAGGCTTAAATGGAGGAACATACACAGTAACCGTAACGGATGGTAATGGCTGTTCTAGCACAGGTTCAGTAACGGTAGCAGAAGGCCCGGCTCTAACGATGACACCAATACCAAATGTTGGTCCATTGTGTCCTGGTCAGCCAACGATACAGCCAATTGCTTTATCTAGCACACCAGTTAACCCCGCAACAGTATATTCTTGGAGCGGTGGTGCAGGTGCTGGTTTATTCAACGGTACCGCGACTGGTTTGAACCCAATTATTCCAGGATTCAATGCAACGACGACAGAAGGTACATATACTGTAACTGTTACAGCAACGTTGGGAACTTTGCCAAATCAATGTTCATCAACGACGACCTTTACTATTACAATAGACGATGTGACTCCGCCAGTATTTGATAATTGCCCAACAACAATGGTAATGATCGGTAACGATCCAGACCAATGTAGCGGCAAATTGAATTGGTCTATCCCAACAGCGACGGACGCATGTGCGACATTTGTATCTATTACACAAACTGGTGGCCCTGCTTCTGGTTCTGTGGTAGCAATTACTTGTCCACCAGCTCCATTAACAATCACTTATACAGCAAATGATGGTAACGGCAATACACGGTCATGCACATTCCAAGTAATGGTCATCGATACCGAGAAACCTGAATTTGATGCGGATATTTTGATGCCAGGTAATGTAACGGTAGAATGTGATGCAGTTCCAACAAACTGTATCCCACGTACAGGTGGTACTTGTACTCCATTGACTACCGCGGATGTGAATGATAACTGTACGGCACCAGCCGGATTGACCGTTAATTACAACCAAGTAAGTACACAGGATCCAAATCCTGCTAATTGTGGACATTACAACTATACGCTTACACGTACTTGGACAATTACAGATTGTGCAGATAATGCCTTGATCGCAGCAGGTTTCGCTCCAACACACCAATTGGTGCATGTTCAGGTGATTACAGTACGCGATACAAAGGCACCAACAGCAATATGTAAATCGGCAACCGTTACCTTGGATAAAAATGGAAAGGGCATCCTTGATGCTTCTGCCATTAACAACGGCTCTTTTGATAACTGTGCGCCAACGGCCAACCTAACATTCACAATTGCTCCGGGTAATAATCCAGCGTTCACTTGTGCTAATTTGGGTGCTAATGTGGTGACATTGACTGTGACTGATCCATGTGGCAATTCTGCAACATGTACTGCGATTGCAACGGTAGTAGAAGGCATTGCGCCATGTACGCCACAGTATTTCGTATCTACGCAGTGTTTGGATAATGCTTCTGACGATAATAATGGTCAGTTCCAAGATATGATTACGATCAAATCTTTGGCTATGCAAACTTGGACGGTAACGGCCAACAGCACACAAAATGGTCAGGGCTTATATACAACAGCCAGCGGTAACCCACCTTCAACTCAAATCTTAGTGACTGTAGGTACTGCATTCACAGCAGGTACTGCCGATGGTGTAGATAACGATGGTGACGGAGCAACAGATGAAGCGGACGAAATGATCTACTATACACTCAAAGGTAAATTTACGGAGTGCATAGGTTATACGATCAGCGCAAGTAATGCAAGTGGTATCGGTATGGCGCCAGCAGCAACAACGGCTTCATTGTCGAATAAGGCTTGCTACCCGAATCCATACTTTACAAACTTGTATGATCCGTTCTGTATCTACACCCCACCATTCCAAATTGGTGTTGGTGAATACAATAACGCACAGGGTACAGTAGTGACTACAGTAAATGGTGTTGTAACCAATACATTTAATGCAGCACAATTGGGACTTGGTTTCCATACGATCATGGCAACATTTGATGCTGGTGCAGCAACCAATACATTTGCAGTGAACGGTGTAACGCAGCCAGGCAGCGGCACAATGGCTCAGGCTATTGCTGATCCAGGTTGCAAGCAGAAGATCACTAAAATTGTTGAAGTAAAGGCTACTCCAACTACGGTAGTTTGTAACGATCTAGTATATATATCCTTAGATGCAGATTGTAAAGACACCTTGAATGCAGATGATGTTCTAGAAGGTACTTATTTCTGCTTCGATGACTACACCGTACAAATTGACCGCACAGGCCCGAACTTCGGTAATGGTCCATGGGAAATGGGTATGGTAGGCGTAGCAGATATTGGCAAAACGATCGGTTACCGTTTGGTACACTCAGGAAGTGGTAATGTATGTTGGGGTAACATTAAAGTGGAGGACAAATTGGCTCCTACACTAACTTGCCCAGCCAATGTTACTATCGCTTGTAGCGAATCAACAGGTGTAGGTAATACTGGTAATGTAAGTATTAAAGATTGCCAATCTACAACAACGCAAATAGACGAGCAAGTAACGGATAATGGTCAATGTGGTAACCCACGTCAAATTATTATTCGCACCTTCATCGTAACGGATGCTTCTGGTAATCAATCTACTTGTTCACAGAAGATTACTGTTATTCCGTTTAATTTAGCAGATGTAGATTTCCCTTCTGATATTACTATCAATTGTGAGAATACTTACAATAATCCGAACGCGACTAAACCAGTAACAACTGGTCGACCAAGTATCAATGGTGCACCTGTATTGAGCAGCACGCTTTGTGATGCAAAAATAAACTACACCGATACTCGATTTGAGGGTTGCGATGGTACTTACTCTATCTTGCGCGTTTGGAGTGTATTGAGCGATTGTGCTCCAGTAGGACCTAACAATCCTGTTTCTCACACGCAACGTATTGAAGTAGAAGACTTTGGTGGACCACAGTTCGCTTGCCCACCAGCGGTAACTGTATCTGTAGATCCTAACTCTTGCTGCGCTACGGCTCCATTGCCAAGTGTAATCATCACTGAAGGATGTTCTAAGGTTTCTGATTTAGAAGCACGCGTAACAGGTACTGATCCTATTACAGGTAATATCATTACGTTCACAGTAGCAGGTTCTTTGGCTAATTTCCCTGGAAATAACCTTTGGACTCCGGATACACTGGCTATATTCTCTTATACGCAATGTATGCCAATTGGTACTTATACCGTGAAATATACTGCGAAGGATGGTTGTGGTAATGTATCTAGTTGCCAGTTCCAAATGTCCATTGAGGATCTTGTACCACCAGTACCGGTTTGCGATGAGTTCACTCAAGTAAGTCTTGGTTTGGATGGTATGGTGTTCATTGATGCGATATCTTATGATAACGGTTCATTGGATAACTGCGGTCCTGTTTATTTCAAAGCACGTCGTATGGATGCTAATCCAGTACAATCTAACGGCTCTGTTTATGACCAGGTTAAATTTGCTTGTGAAGACATCGGCGATACCGTTCGTGTTATCTTGCGTATCTATGACGTTAACCCAGGTGCAGGTACACTAGCCTTGGATGCTTTAGAAGGACGTTATAGCGAGTGCATGATCAATACATTTGTTGAAGACAAGATCAAACCAACATGTGTAGCACCTACTAACGTTACTGTTTCATGTGAGGCATTTGATCCATCCTTGTGGGCTTATGGCCAACCACAAACAACAGACAACTGTTCTAATCCAACAGTAACAGGTAGTTTGGTGTTGACCCAGTTCGATTCGCTTTGTAACAAAGGCACGATCACGCGCCGTTGGACAGTAGTGGATGCAGCAGGTAACACTGCGGTGTGCTCACAACGTATCGTAATTACTTACGAGCAAAACTACTGGGTGAAATTCCCTGCTGACCGTATTGTTACGGTTTGTGATGGAACAAGCATCTTTGGTGCTCCTGAGTTCTACGGAGAAGAT
>JAAFHO010000597.1 GCA_013297575.1 Chitinophagales bacterium | reverse complement strand
GTAATCGCTACCTGAAATGGGGAAATTATTCCACAGTCCGGGTATTTGATCGGGGTAATAAATATATTTGTTTTTGCAGGTAGTGCAATTAGGATAAGTAAAACAGAATGGATCAAAGCGCAATACACCATTTTCAAAACGGCCTTTGAACACGCGCATTTCTTGTGCACCTGGTTCATCGGGCGCGCAAAAAATATCCATTGCGCCGTCGTTATTGTAATCGCGGAGTAGCACATAATCCGTCAATTTAGGGAAGGTACGTGCATATTCTGGCGCGTAGTAATAGGCATTTACACCTCCTGTTAGGTTATTCAAAAAAGTCAGAACGGAATTGCTGGAGCGATCAAAAATCATTAAATCCATTGCTCCGTCTTGATTGAGGTCAACGGCATTGAACTGTGGTGCGTTCAGTCCACCAGTAAAAGGATACGGCAAAGAAAAATTATTTTGAGTTACCGGACATGTTATGGCTTTGAATGCTGCATTTTGTGCTTGTATATTGGATGAAACAAACGCCAAAAGGAATAATAATGAGTAGAAATAATGCTTTTTGCTCATGCTTTTTAATTTTGAATTTAATAGACATTATACAGCATTACGACCCTAACTCTGTATAATCTCTAATGATGAAAATGCGATTTTAATCCGCAAATTTACGAATTAAATGAGGTTTTTATATGGGAATCTGGGGAAATGTAGTTTTTAGTCATTTGAATAGATAATCATCGCATGCTCAATAGTTTCCCCTGTTGTGGTTCCAAACAAACAGGAGGTATATCGTGCAAACAGTATCCACTAAGTATTTTTTCATACAATGCGATATACGCTTTGGCCATACGATCTGCGGAAAAGTAACTGCGTACATAATCGTGGCATATTTGTCTTTTAAACGAATCTGCATCTTTAACAGCCTCAATTATTTCTGCTTTTTTCTCAGATAAACAACCAAAATCGGAGTAAATAGCATCTATTACACCATTGCCCCTTGGTCGATCCAATTCACTGCGGTGAACACCGCCAACAATCTCCGTTAAGGCACCAAATGGCGTTCCAAATACAGGGCAACCAAACCATAGGCTTTCGATCAACGCCAAGCCAAATGGCTCGTGCCATAGGGTAGGGTAGAGGAGGCCCTTAGAGCCATTGAGTAGCACATTTTTGCCATCGCCACCCAACATACCATGGAAGCGCACATGTGGACTAAAGGTAATGCGTACATTTTTACCAAAATTGACCCTCGTGCCACCAATAACGTGTAGCCGTTCCCCCACTTTTCCGGCAATCTCTATAGCGCCTTTTACGTTTTTTACGCGCCAATCTGCTTTGCCTAAAAAATGTAGATACATTCTTTTATTGGTCAAAATGGGGTCGCCATAATCATCAAAATCCAAGCCATTATAGACAAAAACGGTACCTCCATGTCTTTTCGCATGGTCTTTTGATAAAAAAACAGTATTGGGGTGAAACGTTTGTGGCATTTCGCTGTTAGTATGGTAAGTGTAAATACAAGGCTTGTCGATCTGGTCTTCGGTATTGGGGATATGAAAATGGACAATATCGCAACTTGCTGGAATTTGTGCGGAGTATGGTAGCGTTTCGTCAATTTCTTTTACATTTGCAAAGTCGCATCGGGAGTTTTTTTTAACCAAAAAAGTCACATCGTGACCCATTTTTACTAAGGCTTTTCCGAGCCACCAAGTTATGCGTTCCGCCCCGCCGTATGCTTTCACGGGGAGGCGCGTGTTATTAACTAATAGGATATGCATAGGTGGTATTAGGTGATTAAATCTTGTTCCTTAAACAAGTCGTGTGTATAATGGGATTTTCATAGACTTGGACAAATATTTAATTCATAAAATATTGATTTTCATAGCAATAAATTGTAAAAAAAATATTTAAGTCATTTTAATTGCCAGAACAAAGGAACGATATAATTTTGGAGTAAAAAACAATAAAAAATATTTTTTTGAAGCAAACATCATTACAAGCCCGTTACCAGCAAACGCTGGATTTTATGTATGCGCAGTTGCCTATGTACCACCGCGTGGGTGCTGCTGCGTTTAAAAAAGACTTGACCAATACCTTGGCTTTGTGTCAACATTTAGGTAATCCTCATCAAAAATTTCCTTCGGTACATGTTGCTGGTACGAATGGAAAAGGGTCTGTCAGCCATTTTTTGTCGGGAATATGTCAGGCCGCTGGACTAAAGGTGGGGCTATATGTGAGTCCGCATTATTTGGACTTTCGAGAACGTATCCGCGTAAATGGCGAGTACATATCCAAGCAGAAGGTAATTGATTTTGTAGATCAAAATAAAGATGCAATTACAGCAATTCAACCTTCATTTTTTGAAATGTGTGTCGCAATGGCATTCGATCATTTTGCAAGGGAAAAAGTAGATATTGCCATTGTAGAAGTTGGATTAGGTGGCCGATTGGACAGTACCAATGTCATTACGCCTTTGTTAAGTGTCATTACGAATATTTCTTTCGATCACATGGATATGTTGGGTGATACCTTGCCCTTAATTGCTGGAGAAAAAGCCGGTATTATTAAAAAGGGTATTCCTGTAGTTGTAGGTGAATCACACCCGGAAACAGCACCGGTTTTTGAGGCTAAAGCAGTAATGGAGCAGGCACCGATTGTTTTTGCAGATCAACACTTCAGGACTATTTCCGTAAAAGAGGCCTTAGGAAATAGTGTTTTTCAGGTGCTAAAAAATGAGACTGCTTATATGCCAAGTTTTGAAGCAGAAATAGCAGGGCCATACCAGTATAAAAATATTTCTACAGCCCTACAAACAGTAGATATGCTGTGGCAATTACCTGGTTTTCAATTGATATTAAAAAATAAAAATGCTAATGCTACTTTGGCGGAATACATTTCGAAGGCATTTAGCAACCTACGGGCATTAACTAAATTTCAAGGACGCTGGCAGTTAATTAGCCAAAATCCGATGGTACTTTGCGATAGCGCACATAATGAATCGGGCTTAAAGGAGGTTTTCCAAAAACTAGAAAATTATCCTGTATTGGCCAATGCTCAATTGCATATTGTGACAGGTTTTGTTAATGATAAAGATTTGTCCAAAGCCTTGGCGTGTTTCCCAACTTCTGCTAAGTATTATTTTGCTAAAGCCAATATTCCAAGGGGGTTGAATAAAGATGTATTGAAAACTCAGGCTGCTGAATTTGGCCTTCATGGACGCGCTTATGCGAGTGTTCGTCGTGCGCTGGGTGCCGCTAAACGCGTTGCAAATGGCGATGATCTGGTGCTGGTGGTTGGTAGTGTTTTTGTTGTGGCGGAGGTGTTGTGAGTAATTTGGAGATGCTTCTATGGGAGACGAATGAGGCGGATATGTGTGGTTGATACGCGTGATGAATACGCGTGACGAATACGCGTGACGAATACGCGTGACGAATACGCGTGACGAACACACGTGACGAACACACGTGGGGTTTTCACCCCACGCTGGATATGTCGCCCTATTCAGGGCTTTTTAGTCTTCGCTCCCAAAAATCGGTAAAGTATACTATTTTTAAATATCAATACAAATTAGTGAGCAGAGCGCAACCCAAGCCCCGAATGGGGCGACATATCAAGCATAGGGTGCTAACCCTATTTTAAATATCAATATCAATACAAATTAGTGAGCAGAGCGCAACCCAAGCCCCGAATGGGGCGACATATCGAGCATAGGGTGCTAACCCTATTTTTAAATATCAATACAAATGAGTGAGCAGAGCGCAACCCAAGCCCCGAATGGGGCGACATATCAAGCATAGGGTGCTAACCCTATTTTAAATATCAATATCAATACAAATGAGTGAGCAG